>JASHUF010000265.1 GCA_030040175.1 Acidobacteriaceae bacterium | reverse complement strand
CCGCGGATCGGTGAGCGCGCGCTTGAGGGTGCGATTCTCAAAGCTGAGCGCCGCGCGGAACGCATCGAGACTCGCGCAAAATCCGCCGCGATTGGCGTCCCATTTCGCACTATCGGCCGAAAAAATCTCCAGCCCCCCGGGATCAATGGATCGCAACCCCTCTTCGCCGCGCAGCACGTGCAATGACGCGCGCCGCTTGGAGCCGGCTTCGGTCAAGGTCAGCGTGCCTTCGGGAAAATCCAGCGCCAGCAGCGCATTCCGCCCGGCGAGCTTCGCGGCCCCCGGCTTCCAGTGCAGCCGGCCGGCAATCATCAGATGCAGCACCAGCCAGATTTTTTCTCTGGGACCAGACCCGGATTCGTCATCGACACCAATCGCAATGCGCTTGCCCACGCGCCGAATCGCGCGCACAACCTTCCCTTCAACCGATGCGATCGGAGGGTCCACCGTCCGCAGCACAAACACGCTGTTGAGGCGCACGCGTTCGAGCGTCTGCCCCACGATGCGCGGCTCCAGCGCCGTGATGTACGCGGTGATGTCTGGCAGTTCCGGCATCTGCTCTTAGATTGCCGCGACTCGATGTGCTTTCGCAATCCCTCTATCCGCCGGCACAATTCTCTTCGATGCGAATGCGACTAGGGCAACCCCATTCATCGCTCAAAGAGTGCATTGGCCTGAATTCGACAATTGACCTTCGCGCTGCGTCGGATCGAAAGCCTAAGACAGCGGTTTCATCTGCTGGAGAAAGCGCTACGAGAGGCAGACAACCTTGCGCTGATTTATGGTCCGAATTCCTAAAGGGCCTGTTCAGCTCTGCTTTGGTCCTCGTAATAAGCCTCCCAGAGTGCCCGCTCGGCTTTAAATGCAGCCGCGTCCACAAGCCTGGGCTTCAACTCAGGTATCTTCTGCTCGACGCATGAGGAATATATCCTCCGATGAGCATGCTCGGCGATCATTCTTCGAAAAAGTCGAGCATGGTAACGCGAGGGAACTCTCCTCGGATAAGAGTTTGTGCCAATTTCCGTAAACATCAGATGACGCGGACTCAGAGGGAAAAGGATATTGCCTCGGGCACGGTTCCAACCGCCGTCGAAATCGTAGCTTGACTCCGATCGAAAGTTGAGGCAAATGACAGGGTCGTCGCTCGTGAACCATGGCAAACGGCCAGGCGCTTCGAGTATGGTCCACCAATGCTTCTGCAGAATTTTCAATGTCCTTGTCAGCAGGTGTTTCATTGAAAAAAACCAAAGCCCACGCCCCACAACCATTTTCGTGGTGAACTGAACCTTCTTTTCTTCCGGCAGATCCTTGCGCTCGACGCGCACGGGGAAATCGCCGGTATGATGGCTGGGCTCATCGACGATTACCCTTTGGCCTCGTTCTTTCGCCTCTCGAAGGCGATCGTCGACGTCCTTGAGGGTCTGGTCCAAGATCTTCGGAGCCATTTCATTCCAGCGCGGTAGGTTCTTTATGAGAAACGCGGGCGTCCTTACGATTTGAGAAGCGAGGAAGCGTGTGAGTAGTTCCCAGTCCCCTGGCGAGAGGCTACGGTCCTCCAGCACTCGCTGCAGTGGTTCACATGCGGGCGTCTCGAAATCCCGATTTAGCCATTGTTCGATGTCATCCGCCTCTTCTCCGCGAACGATCCTCGTGTATAGGTTTTTCTCGTACCCCGTTCCAGCCACGTGCACAGGCTTCCAAATAGGCACGGCTGAATGAGACACAAAGGTTCGGTACTCGTAGACCACGTTCGAGGCGGAGGCAAAATTTCTAAGGTAAAACTGTGGTACGAAATGGTTATCGCGTGTCAGAGCCATGGTCAACCCGCCGCTCGGCGCCGGAGGCATCGCAATCTGCAGTTTCCCCAATGATAAATGGGCCTCGGCCAGCGGCGTTCCCTGAATTGAAGTGATCTCTACAAGCACGGAATCGCCAGAGCGCTCGTCGAGGGCGATCAGGAACGACAAAACCGCAAACTTCTACACGCTGGAAAGCTCATTGGAGAACCGCATTGTCGATCAGCCGCGTCGCCCCCACCCACGCCGCCACGGCAAACAGCGTCTCCGGCGCGGCAACCTCGACCGGCTCGAGCGTCGCCCAATCCACCACGGCAATGTAATCCACACGCACCGCCGGCGCGGAAGAAAGGACTTCCCGCGCCGCGGCAATCAGCACGCTCGCGCGCCGCTCACCCTCCGCCGCCAACTCTTCCACGCGCCGGATCGACCGGCTCAGCGTGAGCGCCTGCGCCCGCTCCTCGCTGCTCAGGTACGCATTGCGCGAGCTCAGCGCCAACCCATCGGCATCGCGCACAATCGGGCAAACCACGATCTCCGTCGCCAGGCGAAGATCCCGCGCCATCCGCCGGACAACCGCCACCTGCGCCGCATCCTTCTGGCCAAAGAAAGCGCGGTCCGGCTCGGCGGCAATCAGCAGTTTCGCCACCACCGTGGCCACGCCGCGAAAATGCCCCGGCCGGGACTGGCCGTCCAGGCGACTCCCTAAATCTCCTGCATCAACAAACGTCGCCGCCCCCGCGGGATACATCTCCTCCACGCTCGGCGCAAACAGCACGCTCACGCCCTCAGATTCCGCCAGCGCGCAGTCCGCCGCAAACGCCCGCGGATAGCGCGCAAAATCCTCCTTGGGTCCGAACTGCGTGGGATTGACAAACAGGCTCAGCGCCGTGAACCCGCATGAGGCGCGCGAAGCGCGGACCAGCGAAACGTGGCCGCCATGCAGCGCGCCCATGGTGGGCACTAACCCAACCACCGGCCCGACCGCGCCGCCACTAGCCTTCCGCTTCTGCCGCGACCACTCCCGCAGCTCGGCAACCGTGCGCAGAATCTCCATCAGGAGCGGGTATACTCCTCCCACTCCTCCAGCGCGTCCTGATTCACGACCGCCTCATCCTCATCAAACTCCGCGCGCAGGCTTTTGCGCGCCGCTCCGGCGAGATGATAGCTCTCCGCATCCGAGGGAAACGTGCGGTGCTCCACGTCCTCGCGATAATGCTCCACCGCGGAGCGGATCAGCGCGCCCATATCCGCGTAACGGCGCACGAACTTGGCCGCGGGCGCAAAGGTGAGCCCCATCAGATCGTGAAAAACAAGGATCTGGCCGTCGCATCCCGGCCCGGCCCCGATGCCGATGGTGGGAATCTCCAGTTCGGCCGTGATGGCTTCGGCCGCCTCGCG
>JASHUF010000029.1 GCA_030040175.1 Acidobacteriaceae bacterium | reverse complement strand
GGTCCCCAAGTGCGAGGGACCGGGGGCACCCTCATCTTGGTTGGGTAAGGTTCTCTGATTGGCACCACCCGCCCCTAGACTGCATTATGGCTTTAATGCCCTTCGTGGTAGACGCCACTCCGCAGTTCTCTCTAAAGCACCTGGTGTCGGGTTAGCCAAGTATTTTTCATCCATGTAAACACTTTCCCATGAAGGATGGACAGGAAGATCGTTAAGCGCACGATGCCATAGTCGTTTATTCGGTTCGTCATTGTGGCTTATGCACCACGCGAACAGATCCGCCAGTTGCAAGGCAGGTGTGTTGCGCATGTTAACTTCGTCGTGAACTACAACATTGTTAAATATCGGGCTCGTCGTTTTTACCCTATCCGAGCTAGCTCGATCTAAAGCGTGACCCCGATAGGCCTCTCCTTGATCGAAATATAGGTGGTGCGACTCGACCCCTACCTTTCGACCCCACCTGAATACGAAGCCAAGCACTTCAGAAGTGCAGAGTTCATACACACTATTGGGAAGTAACGGATTGGCCTCCCTTGCCTTCTTGTAATCCTCCAAATATATCGACATCGTGACAGCGCGCAGTCCCGCCCTAATCTCTCCCTCTACAAGGGATGGCATGGCCGCATGCCGCTTGGCGATGCGTACACAGTCGAGGATGAAATCATCAACAAAACGGTGATTCCATCCCTTATTCATCGAAAACGGCCCATTGAGGGTCACCGCTTCGGTTACGTGCAGAAAAGACACGTTGTAACGAGCCAGCACCTCATTCCAATCAGCAATGAAACGGTCCCATTGCTCGCAGTTGCCGCATACCGTCGCCAACACGACGCGATCACATTGCGATAAATCTGCATGATTTGAACCGTCGAAGTAACTCTTAAGAATCATGAAATGATCCTTCGGAATCGGCCAACAGGGAGACAGCTCCCGAAAGGGCCGCATGCGGTACGCGTCCCTTCCCTCACCCCATGGAGCTTATGACCTTATCTCCGGTTTAGATATCGAAACGCCCTTCTCATCACAACTCTGGAGTTTGGCGACACACTCACGGCGCGAGCAAAAGATTCTCGTCAACGAGAAGCTTCAAGAACGGAGATCCTTTCCGGAATGCTGGCGAAGAATTCGTACACCGCCTGGAAGTCTTCCTTCTCCAAGTTCGGGAACTCCTTGAGGATTTCCTCCTCGGTCATCCCGGAGGCGAGATAGGAAGCCAGATCGTAGACCGTGAAGCGCAGCCCTCGAATGCAGGGCTTGCCTCCCATTTTGCCGGCTTCCACGGTAATTCTAGGATTCAGGTCGGGCATGGCGCGGCACCCTCGCTCATCTACATTCTACGGCAGAAACGGCTCGGCAACTTATATTTGGAGTGAGGGACAATCGTAGATGCTGCGCGTGGGACTGACCGGCGGTTTGGGCAGCGGCAAGAGCACCGTAGCCGGGATGCTGCGCTCATCTGGCGCGTATGTGATCGAGGCCGACGCGCTCGGGCGCGCGCTGATGGAGCCGGGGCAAGCGGTCTACGACAGGATTGTCGAGCACTTCGGGCCGGAGGTGCTCGCGGCCGACGGACGGCTGGATCGCGCGCGGCTGGCGCAGATTGCCTTTGGCGAGGGGCGGGTGCAGGAATTGAATGCGATCGTGCATCCGGCCACAGTGGAGCTGCAGCGCGAGAAGATGGAGGAGATCTTCGCGCGCGATGCGAAGGCCGTGGCGGTGGTCGAGTCGGCGCTGATCTTCGAAGCGCAGCGCGATGCGCGGGCCCGCGGCGAGACGGACACGGTGCTGGCCAACCTGCGCAAGCGGCTTGACCGCGTGGTCGTGGTCACCGCGCCCGACGAGCTGAAAATTGCCCGCTATGCCGCGCGCCTAAGCCCGCCCGGGCCGGGGCGGGAAGCCGCGGTTGCCGATGCGCGCATCCGGCTCAAGCACCAGATTCCCGACGCCGAGAAGGCCGCGCAGGCCGACTATGTGCTTGAGAATGCAGGCAGCTTGGAGGCGCTGGAGGCGCAGGTGCGCTCGCTCTGGGAGCGGCTCAAGGCAGAGAGCAACAAAACCGGGCAGAGCTTGTCTTTAGAATAATAAGAGGGAACGCCAGCGCGGGGTTTCTTTCTGAGGAAGACCGTGACTGGCCGAGATGCAGAGTGTCTGAGATTGAGCGCAAACATCCCTCGGGGGCTGAAGCCCCGGTTCTTTTTGGGGCCACTTTTGGCCCGGCTAAAGCCGTGCCCTTTTTACCAAGCTGCTTCGATAGAGTTTTTTGAGCAAGCTGTGCATCCGTGCCCTTTCAAGGCAGGGCGGCAGAGAGTTTTTGAGCATCCTGCGAAGCCTTGCCCCTTCAGGAAGAGGCTCGAGCTGAGGGAGGATGCAAAGATGAGAAGGATTGTCAAGGCAAGGAATCTATGAATTGGCGCCGCTTTCTTTTGGTGGTCCTTTTGGTGGGCGGGTTCTGGTATGTAACCTCGCATTATTCCCCCGGCGTGAACGGCTTCTCGCTGGGGCACTTCTCGCTCTTGGGCAGCAGGAGCAGCGGCTCGAATTCCCCGCTCAATCTCACGGAAGCCGAGGCCTCGCCCAGCTACGACGCGGAAGAGCAGAACAACATCGCCGTCTACAAGCGCGTGCTTCCTTCGGTGGTGAACATCACTTCAACCACGCTGGTGTTCAACTTTTTTTATGGAACGGTCCCGCAGCAGGGGCAGGGCTCGGGATTCATTCTCGACAAGGGCGGCCACGTGCTCACGAATTATCACGTGATCGAAGGAGCCAATCGCGGCATCGAGGTGCAGCTCTCGAACAAGCGCCGCTACTCGGCCACGGTGGTGGGGACGGATAAGGTGCACGACCTGGCGCTCTTGCAGATCAGCGCGCCCGATCTCGAGCCGGTGACGCTGGCCGATTCCGCGCAACTGCAGGTGGGGCAGAAGGTGTACGCCATCGGCAATCCCTTCGGCCTGAGCGGCACCATGACGCGGGGCATCATCAGCTCCATCCGCTCGATCCGCAACGAGGACGGCGAGCCCATTGAAGACGCGATCCAGACCGATGCCGCCATCAATCCGGGTAACTCCGGGGGGCCGCTCCTGAACTCGCACGGCGAGGTGATCGGCATCAACACCATGATCGCTTCGAACGGCGCGGAACAGAGCTCGGGCATCGGCTTTGCCATTCCCATCAACACGGCCAAGGCGGTGCTGGCCGACCTGACGCGCTACGGGCACGTGAAGCGGCCGTCCCTGGGCATTTCGTTTTATCCAATCGGGCCGGACCTGGCCGCGCAGATGGGCCTCAACGCCGACTACGGTCTGCTGATTCAGCGGGTGACGCCCGGCGGCGCGGCAGATCGCGCGGGACTGCGCGGCGGCCGCGAGCAAGCCTACGTGGGCAACACCGCCATCCTGCTGGGCGGCGATCTGCTCGTGGCCATCGACGGCCAGCAGGTGACCGATGAGCAGGACATCAGCGCCGTCATGGACAAGCATCAGGCCGGCGATGTGGTGAGCGTGACCATTGTGCGCGGCCAGCGGGAGATGACCATCAAGCTGACGCTGGGCGAGGCGCGCCAGGCGAACACGTAAGAGCTGAGTTCCGTCTCAAAATCCTGCGCTGATCGCTTGCCGCTGCGCGTCCGCGACCTGTATGCGCGCCAGGGTGAGCGGCTCGCCGTAGTGCGCGGCGACGATCTCGGCCGAGCGCGCGTCATCGAAGTACGGCCGCACCGCGGCGAGCTTGAGGGACGAGCTCGCGGCCATGCGCGCGATTTGCGATTTGCTTGAGATCGACTGCACCAGCGCGAGGATGGCGGTGACGATGGTGCCCACGGCCTGAATCGCGGCCAGCGCATGCTGCTGGCTGGCAGGATTGACGATCTTCGCGGCCTGGAGCAGCGCCGCGTTCACCTGCTGCTCGAAGGTGACCACCTGGGTTTGCAACTGCGCGAGCGTCCCGGCACCGGGGTCGGCGAGATAGGCTTTGGCCTGCGCGACGAGCAGGCTCGAGGCTGCGTCGAACCCCGTAGTGGCCGCGGTGAAGATGGGCGCGTCGGCGGGCGCCAGCAGCGCGGCGGTCGAGTCGACCGTGGCCACGGCGCTCTCAAGCGAGGGCGTCCAATTCACGATGTCCTGGGCCACGGTTGCGCCGGAGCAGCCTTCGATCCACGGGAGCGGCAGGAGCAGGGCGATGAGCAGCCAGACGCCCAGCCGCGCCGCGTCTTTGGAGTTTCGCTCGCGCGCGGTTTCGCCGGGATCGCGGGCCAGCAGGCCGAGCAGGGCAGTGGCGATTGCGCTGATCAGCGCGACCACGGTGCCCGCGCCTGCGTCGCCCAGCGTAACGCCCTGCTGGGCAAAGACGCCGGCCACGGTGACGACGGCGATGAGCAGGCCGGCGGCCGAGGTGCGGGGGTGGTTCCAGATATTCGAAAGTGGATTCATGCGGGTTGCTCCTTCCGTTTATGCTTGCGGAAAGCGTCGATAGGGCGCTGCCTCCTAGTGGGGCTGGGTGGCTGTTTGACGAATCGAAGGGTGCGCGATCAGGAGACGGCAAATCGCCCCTCAGGGGTTAAACCCCCCTCGCATGGAGGTTTTTCGGCCCGGCTGAAGCCGTGCCCTGCTTACAAGACCCTCCAAGCGCGGTTTTTCCCGCAAGCATGATCTGCTCTTAGTGTGGTCGAGCGAAGGCATAAATCCTGCAAAACGCGGGCGCGGCGGAGCGGCTGGGTTTTCAAGGGCTTGGGTGCAGGAGGAATGCGGCGGGGCTTGACAGCCGAACTTATGAATTGCGCTTTACGTAGCGGCGGCCGCGGATTTCGTACGCGCCGCTGGCCACCAGGGCGATGGCCTCGGTGTAGGCCTGGTGTTCCTCGGCGAGGATGCGCTGGGCGAGCGAGTGCGCGTCGTCGCTTGCGAGGACGGGGATGGCGCGCTGGACGACGATGGGGCCGTGGTCGAGCTCGTCGTCGACGAAGTGCACGGTGCAGCCGGCGATTTTTGCGCCGTAGGCGAAGGCCTGCTCCTGCGCCTCGAGGCCGGGGAAGGCGGGCAGCAGCGAGGGATGGATGTTGAGGATGCGGTGGGGAAATTGGGCGACAAAGCCGGGCGAGAGCAGGCGCATGTAGCCGGCGAGGCAGACGAGGTCGACGTTGTGTTGCTTGAGGCAGGCGGCGACGCCGGCGTCGTGGTCTTCGCGCCTGCGGCCCTTCGAAACAAGAACGGCGTGGGGCAGGCCCATTGCCCGCGCGGCTGCAAGGCCGGGGGCGTCAGAGACGTTGGCGATGACGACGGCGATTTCGACGCCGGGGAGACGGCCTGTGCGGATGGAGTCGGCGATGGCGAGGAAGTTGGAACCGCGGCCGGAGAGGAGGATGCCGAGGCGGGTGGGAGCACGGTCTGGTTGCGAATTGGACATGTGAACGGGCGATTCAGTGTTCGTGCTTACCCCGGTCTCAAAGTCGAGACCGGGGGCACCCGCGAGTTAGCGAAGCAGCAGGATCGGCGTGCGAGGTTTGTTGCTTTCCCAGGTCCCAGACCACCCCAGCGACGAAGACCTGTCGCTGGGGACCCCGGTTTCGGGACCTGGGGCACCCAGATGGTCGCCAGAGCGCATATTCCGAAAGGCAACTGCAGGTCCTTCGACTCGTCCGCTGAAGCGGACTCGCTCAGGATGACAGGTTGCGTCTGGGGCGGGTTTCTGAACCCTGAAACCTGAACCCTGAACCCTGAAACCTGAACCCTGAACCCTGAACCCTGAATCCTGAACCCTGAACCCTGAACCCTGAACCCTGAAACCTGAAACCTGAAACCTGAAACCTGAAACCTGATCCCTGATCCCTGCCGTTACGTGTACTGCACGCGGCGCTCGCCTTTGGCGATGCGGCCGATCACAAAAAACTTTTCTTCGGCGCGGTCGAGCAGGTTTTTGGCGCGCGTGAACTTGGCCGCGGGAATGACGGCGATGAGCCCGATGCCCATGTTGAAGGTGCGCAGCATTTCGTCCTCCGGAACCTGGCCCAGGGCACGCAGATGCTCGAAGATGGGCAGCACCGGCCAGGAACCCAGCTCCACCTGCGCGGTGACGTTGCGGGGCAGGATGCGGGGAAGGTTCTCCGTGATACCGCCGCCGGTGATGTGGGCGAGACCCGCCGTGAGACCGGCGGCGGCCAGCTTCTGGATGACGTGCAGATAGCTGCGATGGGTCTTCATCAGCGCGGCGCCGGCTTTTTCCCTGATGGCGGTGACATATTGCGAAGGCTTGTAGCCGCCCACTTGAAACAGCAGCTTGCGCGCCAGCGAGTAGCCGTTGGTGTGCAGGCCGGTGGAGGGCAGGCCGATGAGCACGTCGCCGGGCTTGATCTGGGCGCCGGTGAGCAGCTTGTCGCGCTCGACCGCGCCAACGATGAAGCCGGCCAGGTCGTATTCGCCGTCGGTGTAGAAGCCGGGCATCTGCGCGGTTTCGCCGCCGATGAGGGCGCAGCCGTTGGCCTTACAGGCCTCGGCCAGGCCGCTGACCACGCTCTCGGTTACGTCGGGGTCCAGCTTGCCGCTGGCAAAGTAATCGAGGAAAAAGAGCGGGGTTGCGCCCTGGACGGCGATGTCGTTGACGCAGTGGTTCACCAGGTCAGCGCCCACGCTGTGATGCAGGCCGAGGGCAAAGGCGATCTTGAGCTTGGTGCCCACACCGTCAGCTGAACTGACCAGGATGGGATTTTTGAACTTTTGCAGGTCAAGCCGGTAGAGCGCGCCAAAGCTGCCGATGCCACCTAAGACATTGCGATTGAAGGTCTTCTGCGCCAGAAACTTGATGCGCTCCTTGGTCCGGCCGGCGGCCTCAAGGTCCACGCCGGCGTCAGCGTAGGTGACGGATTTGGACTTGGAGTCTTCAGGCACGGTCAAGGGCCTTCCGCGGCGTGGGATGAGCCGGAAAGGGAGATTCTAGCAGGATTTGCGTGCCGGACGAATCCACAACCGGAAGAACTCGGAACGAGCAGATCGGGTCCGCTTGGTGAAAAATGGAAAGCAAGCTTGACATTAAAAGGGGATCAGGCTATTCTCTAATGGAAAGCTGACTTGACATGGCAGCTTCGATTCTCAACCGCGTGAAGGAACTGAGGGCTGCGCAGGGCTGGACGCAGGAGCAGCTCGCCGCAGCCGCGGGCGTCTCGCGGCAGAGCATCAATTCGATCGAGCGCAACCGGTATGTGCCCAGCCTGGAGCTGGCGCTGACCTTTGCGCGCATCTTCCGCTGTTCCACCGACGAGATTTTTCAACTGGAG
>JASHUF010000264.1 GCA_030040175.1 Acidobacteriaceae bacterium | reverse complement strand
CCACATCGTCACCAACGCAGTGAACATCGGCATGGAGCTGAGCTCCGTGACCGCGTTTGACACCACCCTCACCGGCGGAGCCATGCGCTGGCCGGGCGCGTTTTCGCTCGTCGGACCGGCGGCCATCGAGACGCTGAACATGTTCGTGCTCGACCGGCTGTTCCTGAGCGTGACCGGCATCGACGCGGAACACGGGGCCACGATGATCGAGGCCGAAGAGGCCGCGGTCTTCCGCGTGATGGCGCGGCAGGCGCTCGAAGTGGTGGTGGTGGCCGACTCCAGCAAGGTGGGCATGGTGAGCCCCGCCGTCATCTGCCCTCCGCGCGAGATCGATATGCTGATCACCGACGACGGCATCTCCGACGAAGCCGTGCACGCTTTTTCCGCGGCCAATGTAAAAGTACACGCCGTCTGAGCTGCGCGGTTACTGCCTCTTCGCGCGGTCGGGAAGGAAGCTCCAGATCTCCGGATCCTCGGAGCCGAGAACCCAGGAGCAGAAGCCCTCGAGTCCGCGGCCGGCGGCAAGCTGATAGCGGTCGCGGAAGGTGCGCAGGTCGGTGTAATAGATCCACTCGCGCATCTGGTCGCGGTAAAAGTAGAGGAATGCCGTGTGATCGTCCGCGTCCCACTCCGGCTTGCCGCCGTAGGCCGCGGCGAGCTGTAATGCATCGGGCGTGCTGATGTAGTCGGCGGTGAGGTTGGGGTGCTCTTCGCCCGTGGTCTTGTCCACGGTGGGCGCGCCCGTGTACCAGTGGTAGCCGTAGAGAGGAATGCCGAGCGAGAGTTTTTCCTTGGGCACGAACTGGAGCGCGTAGTCGAGATTGTCGAGCGTCCACTGCCAGCCCGCGACCGGGCCGGGCATGGTCCAGCGCGTCTGCTGGTCGTAGGTCATCAGGCAGACGAGGTCGACTGACTTGGCCAGAGCCGCCAGATCGTAGGCGCCGCGCCAGTCGGTATAGATCCATTTGGCGAATCCGCCCTTGCCCGGGTAGCCGGGCGCGTTGGGCACGGTGGCGATGGTCAGCTTGAGGCCGGCCTGGTGCAGCGCGCCGGCCGCGTGTTCCACCACCGCGCTCAGGCCGTCGCGGTCGAGGTAATCCAGATTCTCAAAATCGAACTGGAAACCGGCGTAGCCGTGCAGCTTTGCCTCGCGCAGCATGGCGTCGATCAGACGCTGCTGGGCATCACCGTTCGCGGCCAGGTCGTGAAACTTCTTCTTGCCGAAAAGGGCGACGATGGGCATCACGGGAAGGTTTTCGCGCTGCGCCGCGTCCAGCACCGTGGGATTGGGCCCGCCGGTCACCAGGCCGTTCTCATCCACGTTGTACCAGGTAGGGACGAGGACACCGATCTTCGCCGAATGCGCAAGGAAGGAGCGGATCGAGTCCGGGCTGTCGGTCATATAAAAGAGCGCCGCCGGCTGGGCCAGCGCGCCGGAGGCGCACACGAGAAGCGAAGCCAGGGCAACAAGGAATCGCCGCATGCATAGAGGATAGCCGATGCCCGCGAAGCCCGGCGGGCGCGCGATGCGGGGAGGACCGGAGTGCCGCGCCGCGCCCGGAACCATGCCGGGCGGCGGCAAGGCGCGACAGCGCAGGCGGGAAAAGCTATCCTGTTCGACAGGATGGCGCGCACGCTCGTCAATACTTTCCGATGGCTGTTCGATTCCCGCCGCGGCCCCGGGGGAAGGCTCGTTTCCCGCTGGATTTTTCTGCGCGCCCTGGCGCTCATCTACTTCTCTGCGTTTTACTCTCTGCTGTTCCAGATCAAAGGATTGATCGGCCCGGAAGGCATCCTGCCGGCGCACAAGTATCTCGATGCAGTGGCTGAGGCCTTCGGACCCAAACGCTTCTGGTTTGCGCCCACGCTCTTCTGGTACTCCGACAGCGCGGCTGCGGTCATGGCGATCACGTGGATCGGACTGATCGCGTCGGTGATCGCGTTGCTCAATCTCTGGCCGCGCCTGAGCTTCGCTCTCTGCTTCGTCTGTTTTCTCTCCTTTGTCACGGCGACCAATGTCTTCTCCAGCTATCAATCGGACGGCATGTTACTGGAAGCCGGATTCATTGCGCTCTTCTTTGCTCCGCGCGGGCTGCTGCCGGGATGGGGCGCTCCAGATCCGCCTTCGCGCGCGAGCTGGTTTCTGCTGCAGTGGGAGTGGTTCCGCATCTACTTCGAATCGGGCATGGTCAAGCTGCTCAGCGGCGACACCGAGTGGCGCAACTTTACCGCGATGGACGAGTACTACCAGAACGGCCCGCTGCCCACGTGGGTGGGATGGTACGTGGAGCATTGGCCGCACTGGTTCCATGCGGCCACGGTTGCAGCCACGCTGGGGCTCGAGCTGGGCCTGGTGTTCCTGCTCTTTTTTCCGCGGCGCGTGCGCCTCGTGTGCTTCTTCATCGTCACGCCCTGGGAGATGGGCGTAGTTCTGACGGCGAATTACACCTTCCTCAATTACCTCGTCCTGGCGCTGGGATTCCTGCTGCTCGATGACCGCTCGCTGCGTTGGCTGATTCCCGAAAAGCTGCGGCCGCACGAGGAGGTTCGCGTGGAAATCAAGCCGGCTGAAGAGCCTCCCTTGTCGATCCTCACCGTGGGCGAGGCAAGCGCGGCCCGGCCTGACGTCGGCCCGCTCGAAGAATTGCGCGCGCGTGCCGGCTGGGGCAGCCTCTTTCTCAGCGTGATGCGCAAGGCGCGGCTCCTTCTGGCCGCGCTTTTGCTCACGTGGGTTGGCTACGATACCACGGTCGAGCTGATCGGCATGCCCATGGGCCGGGTTCCGCTGTTGGCGTGGCCGGTGGAGGCGCTCGACCCCTTCCGCATTGCCAATCAGTACGGGCTTTTTGCCGTGATGACGCGCGGCCGTTACGAGATCGAGTTTCAGGGTTCCAACGACGGCAACAACTGGACCGCGTACTCCTTCCGCTACAAGCCCCAGGCTCTGAATCAGGCGCCGGGGATTTACGCGCCGTATCAGCCGCGCTTCGACTGGAACCTTTGGTTTGCCTCGCTGGGCGACTGGCAGCAGAACGAAATGGTTCCGCTCACGGAAGAGCGCCTGCTGGTGAGCAGTCCCGCGGTACTCTCGCTCTTCCGCGGCAATCCTTTCAGCGAGTCGCCGCCGCGCTACGTGCGCGCCGTGCTTTGGCAATACTGGTTCACCACGTGCGAAGAAAGACGCCAAACCGGCAACTGGTGGAAGCGGACGGAACTCGGACTCTACGCGCCTGAACTGACGTTGACTGCGGAGGGCGAATTCGCCGTGGTGGAATGGCCGCCGGAGTTGCCGCCGCACGATTAGGAGATTTCGGGTTTCAGGTTGCAGGGGTCAGGGAAGGGGAGTTTGAGGGACTGGAGAGATAGGCCGAATTTCGGCAAGTCACTCCGTCGCCTTTTGGCGCTCGAATGGGGACGAGGGTCCACAGCCGGGAGGAGTGCAGTCCATTGGAGGGTCTCACAGTGAGCCGCGCCTGCGTCATCGGATCGGGCCCCAACGGATTGGCCGCCGCCATTGTGCTGGCGCAGGCCGGGCTCGGTGTCGACGTCTACGAGGCTGAAGCGGAGCCCGGAGGTGCGGCGCGCACTCTGCCGCTCACGCTGCCCGGTTTTCTGCACGATTTTGGCTCGGCCGTGCACCCCCTCGCCGTGGGCTCGCCGTTCTTCTCCACGCTGCCGCTGGGTGAGCACGGACTGGAGTGGATTTACGGCGACGCGCCGCTGGCGCATCCGCTGGATGACGGAACCGCCGTGGTGCTGGAGCGGAATCTGGACGACGCCGCGCGCGCGCTGGGAGCGGACGGAACAGCGTGGCGGCGATTGCTGGAGCCGGCGGTCAGCCGCTGGAAGCAGTTTGCCGAGGATGTGCTGGGTCCGCCGCTGCGCGTGCCGCGTCACCCGCTGCGCATGGCGCGCTTCGGTCTGACGGCTTTGTGGTCCGCGCGCGGCTTTGCCCGGCGCCACTTCGCCGGCGAGCGTACGCGCGCGGTATTTGCGGGATTGGCGGGCCACTCCTTCTTGAGCCTCGACCGGCCGCTCTCCGCGACCACCGGGTTGATGTTTGCCGTATTGGTTCACGCATGCGGCTGGCCCATTCCGCGCGGCGGAGCGCAGGCGCTCACGCGCGCACTGATCGCGTATCTGGAGTCGCTGGGCGGAAAAGTGCACACCGCGCATCGCGTTGATGAGGACGCCTTGCGTGAGCTGAACTGCGCGCTCACGCTTTGCGACGTCTCACCCGGGCAACTGATCTCGCTTGCGGGCGACCGTCTGGCTCCCGGATACCGGCGCTCGCTCGCGCGGTTCGAGCGCGCGCCCGGCGCCTTCAAAGTGGACTACGCGCTGTCTGAACCCGTTCCCTGGCGCGCGGCGGAGTGCCGGCGCGCAATTACGGTGCACGTGGGCGGGACGCTGGCCGAGATTGCGGAGTCAGAAGACGCGGTCGCGCAGGGACGCATTGCCGAGCGGCCTTTTCTGCTTGTTGCGCAGCCTTCGCTCTTTGACTCCTCGCGCGCACCCGCGGGCAAGCACGTTCTGTGGGCGTACTGTCATGTGCCCAACGGGTCGGGCGTGGATATGGTGGAACGGATCGAGGCACAGATGGAGCGCTTCGCGCCCGGATTCCGCGATTGCGTGCTGGCGCGCCACGTTTCTGCGCCGGCAACGCTC
>JASHUF010000263.1 GCA_030040175.1 Acidobacteriaceae bacterium | reverse complement strand
GGGTTCTGTTGAAATCAAGGAAGAATCTCCCGTTTAGGCGTGGGCTTTGGCTGAGTCGCGCTCGATTTCCTTGAGGCGTGCGGCCTTGCCGCGCAGCCCGCGGATATAAAACAGCTTGGAGCGGCGCACCTTGTAGCTGCGGATCTTTTCGATCTTGTCGATGACTTTGGAGTTGAAGGGAAAGATGCGCTCGACGCCCTGGCCGAAGCTCATCTTGCGCACGGTGAAGGTACCCTGGGGGCCGTTGTTGATGGCGATCACCAGACCCTCGAAGGCCTGCAAGCGCTCCTTATCGCCTTCCTTGATCTTCACCTGAACGCGAATCTGGTCGCCGGGCACAAACTCCGGCAAATCGGTGCGCTTGAGCTTCTCAGCCAGGCGCTGCATCACGGGATGGATGGACATGATGACTTCCTGCAAGTGGACTTCAGAATCTTCAGTTTATCAAAGATAAGGCCATTCGGCCTAACCGGGAAAAGCAGGGATTTCCCCACTTCCGGTCTCGAACCAACTTTTCCGCAACCTGCGAACGGGGGCTATTGCGGCGCAGTGGCAGGGGCAGCATCTCCGCGCCTGGCCGTAAACTGCTGCGGCGGACGGTCGCCGGCGGCGCCGAACTGGCGCGTGAACTCGATGGTGTCGCCAGAGGCTTTGCCGGTGTAGGAGATGGTGACCGGGTTGCCGTTGAAGTTCAGCACCTGGTCGAAGGTGATGGTGTCGCCATCGACCTTGCCGTTCGAAATATCCGTGTCGCCGCGCGGCGTGGTGATTTTACCGGTGAGAGTCGTGCCCTCGACGTGGAAGTCGAAGACCAGAGTCTGCGTGCCGTTGCGGCCCTGAACCTGGGCATTCCACTTGCCGTTAAAGTCTGCGGCCAGCGCGGCCACGGAGCCGAGTGCGAAAAACAAAACTGTGAGCCCCAATTTGCGGATCATGCACATTTTCCTTTCCAACCATACGACGGTTCCGGCGCGCAGCGGGCAAGCGGCGGCCACCTGTGATTGAAGGACGGAGCGGCGCAGAGATAAGTCTCAGCGCACTGCAAACAATCGAATTGATCTTGGGGGCGGCCGCGTTTATTTCTGCCAGCGTGGAGCGGTGGATGGGCTCGATTTGACGGCCGTAGCGCCCGCGCAGGGCATTCCCGCGGACGATGGCGATGTGCGCATGCCGTCCTTGAAATAGCCGGGAGGAGTGCGCTCGAGCCAGCCCGAACCGATGGCGATGCCGGCGTCCGCGGCGATCCCGGCGGATCCGGAAAGAATATCGCGCACGCAAGAGAAGTAACCCCGGGACGCCGGACCCTATTGCGCAGCGAGGGGTTGCACGACGTGGTAGAGATTCCCGCCTTTGGAAGCCAGCAACTCGTACGTGTTGTCGCTATCGTTGAGATAAGCGCGGTAGATCTGGTCAAAGACTTGGGGACGAAGCCTGCCATCCACAACCACCTGCCATCCCTGGTCCGATTCAACCACGTAGGCATAGTGTTGGCCGTCCCTGGTTGCCGACACGGTGCTTGCCACCTTCTTGTAAGGGCCTTCCTCCTTGTCGCCGTAGATTACGCGCTCCGGCTGCTGCGCATTGGCGCCGTTGCCGTTATCGTTCGATGACGGTCTGACGATGCAGGAGAGGGTTTGACCGATCAGCACAGACGACGCAGGAAGGCATCCCGTTCTGCCTTCATGAAGAGCTGCTTCCACCATGCCTTGCCGGTCGATTCCGCCGTTGCCCATCATTTGCTCTCCAGCGATTTCCCCATCGTCGTCCTGAATGATGCCCATCACCATAAAGCCGCCAGGGGCGTAGGAGTTTTTCAGCGCAGCGCCGTCGAGCATGGCGATACCACCGTCTTTGCCGTTGCGGACGAAGTACAGCACGTGCTGCGAATCGTGGCTCCACATCACTGCGTACTGGTCGCCGGCAATGTAAATAAAGTACCCGCGGGCGCTTGGATAGGTCTTGTCGCCCGCCACCAGCATCCATTGGCTGCCCTTCCTGGCCCAGAACGCGAGCTGCTTCCCATCTGGGCTGACGGCGAGGTAATCCACGAATTGATAAGTGTCCGGCAGTTCCTGGCCGTTAAAGACAACCCGGCTTGAGCCGCCTTCCGTGTAACTGTACGCAAGCTCGCCGTGAGGACCGATGGCAAAGGAGCCGATCTCGCCTTTGGGCTGGATCAGGGCGTCGTCATACAAAATCTGCGAGACACCCTGGGCCGTTACTCGCTGGGCGTAGTGCTGGCCGTCGTCCGATATCTGTTCGTACGAGACCGAGTCGTAGGGACCGAATTGCTTTGCGCCGTGGATCACGGTGGCCTTTTCGTTGGTGAATCCGGTGGCGAATACGGCTCCGTTGACCCACTCGAACTGGCTTGAGAAGCCCCCGAATCCCGGCCCCGGCACGCCGTCGACAAACATGTGATCGAGCCCGTCATCGCCTGACGCGGGATAGGCGAGACCGCCGCCGGGGACAAAACCGAACATGGCGGCGTTCACCTCGTTGCTGAAGACGTTGCTTTCCAGAGCAGGACTCCAGCTTGCTCCGGCCCAGAGAAGTTTCCTGGCGCTGTATTTTTCTACGCCATCGAGCACCAGCGTCCAAAGGTCGCCTTTCTGCGCTGCAAACGCGATATGTTGCTGGTCAGAGCTGATGCGTACCCAGGGGCTCACATTGACGTAAGGGCCCAGCCTGTCGCCGTTGAGCTCGACGTAGTAGCTCTTGTCTGCGCTGTCTTTGTCCGGACTCACGATATAGGCGACCCAATAAGGCGAGAAGCCTCCCTCGCCGTTGGGGCGAATGGCCGTCAACTTGGTTTCGGAGTACGTGGCCGGCGGCTTGATGACGGGCTGGGGCTTCACCGCTTCACCTTGTGCCGATGCGCTGCCCGCCGCCGGCACTGCGGCCGCGACCTGGTCGGGGCTTTGCAGAAAGGCTCTCAACGAAGGTAACTGATCGCTGCGGACGGCGATGGCAACGCCTGAGGAAGCTCCGCCGTGTGTGGGGGCGATGCGCAGTCTGCCAAAGTTCCTGGTGAGAACGAACCCCCGCGCGACGGCGTTCGAAGCGAGCGGCAGTTCCCTCTTTTGCACCGGAGTCTTGGTGGCGATCCAGCATGTGACGTGTTCGACGGCGCCGTTGCCGCCCGCCGTCCCGCCCGTGGCTCCCGCTACCGGTGTGTACGACAGACCCTGAAGGGAGCACTGAATGTCCCCCGGCAAAGGGACAAATGCCGGGGCTGGGGCCTTGCGAGCAGGCATGGGCTGCTGCGTTCGGGCCTGGGGTGTGAGAAGAATGCCCGCGAGAAGCGCACCAAGGAACAAGTCCATCTTGGGTTTCATGAATTCCTCCGATTGCCCATTCGTTTTCCTGAATTGACCCCTGCAGGAGACTCCCATCAAGTGGAGTCAACCTCCCTCTCCAGCCGCAATAGCCCTGTGCACGGCGGCGTTCCCGCAAGAACCAACGGCCGCATTACGCGCAGGGCTGGAGCGGATTAGGAAGTGGGATATTCGAGGAGCCATGGCCCAAAGTCAACGCGACCCTCCGGGGTCCCCGCGAACGGGTCTTCGTTCGTGGGGTGGAAGCATCAGGGAGCGCTGACCCTGCGCGACCTCGCGCGGACACAATATTTCCTAATCCGCCGTAACCGCGCAATCCCAGGAACAGCAGCGATCGCATATTTGCACCGCGGACTGCCGTCCTGTTCGAAAGGTGCGCGCCCTATGCGCAAGCAGCCATCGGAAGCCGGATCACGCCGAATCCGAAGAAGAAAACACACAAGATGGCTGGATTCCCGCGCACACATGGTACGTCTCGCCGCGAGGTGCGGGCAACTTTCTTAAAGATAATTGCGGGGAGGCGGACCGGGCGTCAGCGGCATGGTCGGAGTCAGGCCCACGGAGACTGCGGACGCCGGCCAGGCTGGTTGACCTAATCAACCGCGGTCCGGCGTTGCAGCCCGAGTCCCAAGATTATTCCACCAGGTCCGCGCGATGAATCCGCTCCACTTGCCTGCTGTAGCGGCCGAGGAGCGCATTCCAGCGCACGATGGCGATGTCCTCGAGCATGCGCATGCCGTCTTTGAGGTAGCTGATCCGGGAGCGCTCGTCGTGGGCCCAGCTTACGGGCACCTCTTCAATGCGGTAACCGCGCTTGAGGGCAATGAAGAGGATTTCAGGATCGAAGCCCCAGCGATCGATGGTCTGCAACTGGCAGACGGTTTGCGCCGCGGCGCGCGTGAAGGCCTTGAAGCCGCATTGCGTATCGGCGAAGGGAAGTCCCATGACCGCGCGGGTGACGGCGTTGAAACAACGGCCGAAGAAGCGGCGATAGAGGGGCTGGCGGATGGTCTGGCGGCTGCGCTCGAGCCAGCGCGAGCCGATGGCAATGTCAGCGCCGCGGGCAATGGCATCGAAGAGGCCCTGGGCCTCCTCGATGGGCGCGGAGAGATCGGCGTCGGTGAACATTACGATTTCGCCCAGTGACCGGAGGAGGCCGTTGCGCACGCTGTAGCCCTTGCCGTGGTTGCCGGGATTTTCCAGCAGGCGGACTTCGGAGTGAACGCTTGAAAAGCCGCGGACCACGTCCGCGGTCGCGTCGCGGGAACCATCGTTGACCACGACCACCTCGGCCGACCAGCCGCGGTTGCGGACGCAGGCAACCACCGCATCCAGCGTGGCGGGGATGCGCGCGGCCTCATTATAGGCCGGTATAACGATGCTAAATTGTGGATATGACATCGCTTACACGATTCCACACCGGGGTCCCTCCGGCCATAGCACTTAAGTCCAGAGAAAGCGCAAGCCGGCTGAATGCAAGCCATCATACCTCACCCTCGCCGGGAATGCGTGGCCGAAGCGGCGGGAGCGGACCGGCTGGCAAATCGCTGATGCACAAAGGCTAATTTACAGGGGGGACTTGCTTTTTTCGCCCGTTCATGGGCAGAATCCCTTTATGCTTGGAGCGGAGGTCTTTGAGATATGACAAAAGCAGACCTAGTGGAGAAGGTAACTGCATTGGGCGACCTGACTCGCCGCGACGGCGAAGTAATTGTGGAAACCATCTTCTCCTCCGTAATCGGCGCTTTGCAGAGCGGCGACAAGATCGAGATTCGCGGGTTCGGTTCATTTCGCATCCGCCAGCGCAATCCGCGCATCGGCCGCAACCCCAAGACCGGCGAGCGTGTGGAAGTTCCTGCCAAGAAAGTCCCCTACTTCAAGCCATCCAAGGAGTTGCGCGACCTGGTGAATCCGGGCGAAGCGGCCAAAGCAGCTTCCTGAAATCCTCCCAGTGCGTGCCTGGGCGCAAATCGTGCGCCAATCCTGTGCTCCGCATCCCGGCCGAGGCACGCGGCTCTCAACTCCGAGCAGCACCTTTGCGAATCCCAATTACCGCCATCATGCGTCCGGTGCGGCCGCGGGAACCACGATAAGAGAAGAATAGATGCGGGTTGCACTGGGTGCAGCCGCCGGCGATCTGAATCGATCGCGCCCGAACTCCGGTGTCAAGCAGCTGGCGCCGGTTCGCTTCAATCAAATCCACGTGAAGCGCCGCGTCGAGGCGCGCGTGGCCGGGGGCGCGCTGATTCATGAACAGCAGCGGATAGCGCTGCCGCACCGGGTCGGAATCGCAGACCTCACGGAAAAGCTCGCGCGCATACGAAAACTGCGATTCAAACTCCGATAAGACCTCCTCGCCCACGGCATAGCAGCAGGGACCGATGCCGGGTCCGATGGCAGCGATGAGGTCGGCGGGCCGGGAACCGAATTCGAGCCGCATGCGGCCGAGGCCGGTCTCCACGATGCGTTTCACCGTACCGCGCCAGCCCGCATGGAAAGCGCCGACGACGCGGCGCCTGCGATCGGCCACCAGCACCGGGATGCAGTCGCCGGTTTGCACGCCGAGAAGCAGGCCCGGTTCTGCGCAGAGCAGGCCGTCCGCCTTGCGCGGCCGCTCCCGCGCGGCGTCCTCGGCGCCCGCAACCACAACAAGATTCGAGTGGAACTGCCGCGCCGGGATGAGCGGAACGGCGGAATCGCCGGTGACGGCTTCGGCCAGAAGACGGCGATTGCGGGCGACGGTTTCGCTCGCGTCCTCGGCCGTGAAGCCGAGGTTGAGTTCTCCGCACCCGCCGCCGGCCGCGTAAGCATGGCTCAGGCCGCCCAGTCGGGTGCTGAATCCGCTTGAGAGCCAGGGAAGGTTCCAGCCTGCAACGGGCAGCCAGCCGACCCCGTTCGCGGCGACGAGCGGGACGGGCGCGGGGCGGACAAGCTCGGCGCGCGCCGCAGGCTCAATCCCGCCGGGGCGCAGAGGGTGCGCGGTCTTTCCCCGGCGGCTGCGCACAAGCCCCGCATGTTCGAAGAGCGGATCGGCGAGGCCGTCTGCCGAAGATGGAGCGGAGCGACGAGAAAGGGGCATGGGCAAGCTTCGACAAAAGTCGATTGTAGCGGGATGAAACGATTGCCGAAAGCATCCCGGAAATTCGCGTCCACGGATTCCTGCCGGGGTGAAATTGCCATTATGTAAGTTGGGCCTACCTTCCGGTAGGCCCGTTCGAGAGGCAGTAAAGGGAGGGAATCCAGGGGGGGTGTTTGGGAAGAGGTCCGAATGGACCCTCAAAAAGGAATTGAAACCTTTCTTCGGTGGGACATCTTGGGGAAGCCTCTGCTTGTTAACTTGTCAGATGCGAATTGAGGGAAAAGGTTGCACCGTGGGACCAAAGGAAAGGAAAACTTTTCCACAGCAGCCGGGAGGGCGAAAAATTCTCCTCTTGGACCCCGGTTTACGTGCTGATGACGGATATATTCTCTTTCTGTTCGCTTATGCGGTAGTTGAGTTACGGCGCCGGCGGGCCCGGCGAGGGTTGGCGCCGCATCCCGGCTATTGAATGGTCAGCGCGACTGTGCCCACGGTGGCGGTCGTCGAGCCGGAGGCGCCGGTGACCGTTACCGTGTAAGAGCCGGGCGTGGTTCCGGGACCCCCTCCATGGCCGCCGCCGCAGCCGATCGCGCTCAGGGAGAGGGCCAGCGCCAGGACCAACCCCAGGGCAAGCCAGTTCCTGCGGCGCCGCGGCAGCAAGAGGAACAGAACCATGGCCAACGCGGTGCCACCGGCGGGGGGCCAGATGAAGTTCTCGGGGTGATTCAGAGCGCTCCCCGGCGCAGCGGTGTTCACGGTCAGCAAGGAAGCAGCAGCAGTGTTCCCGCTGATGGTCACCGACACGGGCAAGAGCGTGCATGAGGGCGCAATGGCCGCTGCCGGCGTAATGGCGCAGGTCAGATTCACGGTGCCGCTGAACCCGTTTGTGCCGATCACGGCAATGGTGGCCGTGTTCCCGGAGGTCGCGCCGGGCTCAATGGTGATCGATGAGTCGGGGTTCCCGCTATAGGTGAAGCCGGGGGCGCCGGTGACGGAAAGCGCGATGGTCGCCTCCTGAGCGCTGCTGCCGGATGTGCCGGTCAGGGTGAGGTTGACCGGCCCCTGAATCTCAGCGCTGCCCGATGCGGTGACGGTAAGCGTTGTGGAGGCGCCGGTGGTGGGATTGGGAGTGAAGCTGGCGGTGACGCCGCTGGGCAGGCCGGTGACGGCGAATTGAACGCTGCCGTTGAAATCGCCGAGGTCGGTGACGTCGATCGCGTCAGTAGAGCTCGCGCCTTGAGCGACAGAGAGAGTCGGGTTCTCAGCGTTGATCGTGAAACTGGGCGCGGCCACGACCGTGATCTGAACGGTTGTGGAAGCGGCGAGACTGCCGCTGGTGCCGGTGATGGTGATGGTCACCGGCCCAACCAGGCCGGCGGAGCCGGATGCCGTAAGCGTGAGCTCGCTCGAGCCGCTTGTGGGATTGGGGCTGAAGGAAGCGGTGACGCCCGAGGGCAATGCGGATGCAGCAAGAGTCACATTTCCGCTAAAGCCGTTGGCGTCCGTCACCGTGACGCTCTCCATGTTGCTGTCGCCCTGCGGAATCGAGAGCGTGGACAGCCCGGCCACAACGGTGAAATTGGGCGGACCCACCGTAAGTTCGATGGTGGCGGTCGCGGTGAGCGTCTGTGCGCCGGAGGTGCCGGTTCCGGTAATGGTCACTGCGGTCGTTCCGGTGGGCGTGGTGCTGCTCACGTTGAGCGTAATCACCTGCGTGCCGGCGGCGCCGCCGGTCCCGAAAGTCGCCGTGACGCCGCTGGGCAGATTCGAAGCGGCCAGCGTAACCGCGCCCGAGAATCCGCCGGCATCGGTGATCGTGACGGTGCTTACTGCGGAGGAGCCCTGGCCCACGGATACGCTGCCCGGCGAAGCCGAGAGCGTGAAGCCGGGCGGCAGAGCCTGGACGGTGAGCGCGATCGATGTGGTTGCGGTGAGACTGCCGGAGGTTCCGGTGATGGTGACCGTGACCGGACTGCCCGCGGCGGCCGTGCTCGCGGCTTTGAGCGTGAGGATCTGCGTGTTGGCCGCGCTGCCGGTAGTAAAGGATGCGGTGACGCCCGTGGGCAAGCCGGAGACGGCCAGAGTGACGGTCCCGTCGAACCCGTCCAGCGGCGTGACGGAGATGACCGTGGACGTGCTCGAGCTTTGGCTCAGGGTAAGCGCGGAGTTGGCGGGCGCGAGCGTGAAGCCCTCGGTTTGCGAGCCGAACCATTCGGGGAGCGTGGTGTCACCGGCGGTCTTGTTTTGCGGCGAGTAGCCGGTGTCATTCGCTGCCGGCGGGGAAACCATCCACGCCCACCAGAAGACCCCCTTCATCCACGAGGTCTGCTGGCTGAAGATGTCGAAGAAGGCCTCATAGCAGTTGGCCTGCTCGGAATCGTCGTAAGCGCCGGTGGGCGTGTAGTTGTAGGGCGCGGCGTTGGAGCCGGTCGCGCTGGGATAGCCGATCTCGGTAAAGATGAGCGGCTTGCCGGGATACGAGCTCGAAAGATTCTCGAGCGCGGCCACGGCGTTGAAGCCGCCCGCGCACGGATTGTCCGTCCAGCCGCTTTCGAGCTCGGCCAGCGTGGGATCGGGAGGTGTGTCCGTATTGCAATCGGCGGCGTTGTCGATGGGAAAGTAGCCGTCGACGCCGATGATGTCCACGTCGTTCCAAAACGAGACCGTTGTGAATTCATCGCCGGCGCCGGTGGCGTTGGCGCCATAAGCCAGAGTGAGATTGGGATACTGCTGCCGCAGCGGATTGATGACGTAGTCGAGCCAGTACGATTCGCAACTGCCGGCGCAGGTGTTGCCCGTGAGCTTGGTGAACTCCGTGCCGATAACCAGAGTGCCCACGCCGTTCTGCGATGCGATCTGCGCGAAGTGCAGGATAAACGACTCGTAGCTGGTGAACCAGGCCGTGAGCCAGGCCTGCTGCTCGGCGGTGGTGGTATCAGTGGAAGGCCAGGTGAAGTCGCCGCGCCAGGTTCCGTCAATCGAATCCACGTGGGGCTTGAGCGTAACCGTGATGCCCTGGGCCTGCAAGGCCTGGATGGCCGCAACCACCGCGCCGTCCGCGGGTGAGAGCGGATCGGTGCTCGCGTCGTAGCCGGGAGAAGAAGTGGTCTCCGGCGCAATCGAATTCGAATCGAAGGTCTGCACGTACCAGGTGGCCATTACCGCGGTGTAGTTGGCGCTGGTTGCGCGGATGGTTTGCGCGGCCTCCGAGCTCGAGAGGTAGCCGTCCTGGGTGTAGTCAGTGAAATCGATGCCGTTGTACTGGAATCCCGACTGGCTCTGAGCGGCGGCTTTCGAAGAGCCGGCGGCCGTGGTCAGCAAGCACAGCACGAGTGCAGCAACGAGGCACAAGCCGCGGGAGGAGAGCGTGTGCGCAAGCTTCATGGCTTCACCCCCGTCTGCGTCAGGCACCAGCTGGGGACGGCGATGCGGTCGCCGGGTTGAGCACCGTTGCTGCCTCCCACCGGCCTGGCCGCGGAGCACTCGGCTCGCGCCTGGCAGCCGCCGTCGCAGCCGACAATCTTTGTGATCTCGATCTCCACCGAGCGCGGGGTGAACGATCGCACCGTGCCGCAGAATCCATCGCCTGCCCAGGGCCGGACGCAGACGGTATCGCCGACGGATTTGCCGGTGGAGTGCGCGCCGGAGGCAAGAAGCAGCGCGGCGATCTGCACCTGGCCGGTGTTTTCCGCTACGTTGAGCGCGGTTCCTTCGCCACGGGCAGACCAGTCGAGATGGGCGCCGGCGGCCATGAGCGCAGCAACGGTATCGATCTTGCCGCTTTGCGCGGCGGCGATGAGAGCGGTGCGGCCGTCGGCTGCAGTCGCATTCACCTGCGCTCCCTGCGCGAGCAGCGATTTGACCTGCGCGGTGTCACCTTGCAATGCGGCCGCGACCAGCGCCGTAAGTCCGTGCGCATCGCGGACGTCGAGATTCGCGGCTTCAGGAGCCGCATGGTGCGTGGCGATTTGCGCCAAGGCATAGCCCGGAAAAAAGCTCAGCGCCAGAAACAGGAGTGCGCGCGGAACGCGCGCCGGCGGCCGAGGAAGACGCGCCGGGCGCGGGAAACTCGGAGACGATAGCATGCATGCCTCTCGCAGAATCCGCTGGATTCCGAATGGGTTGACCGTTTCCTGCGAATCGACGGTAACAAAACCTTGGGATACTGTCTTCACAATAACCGCAAAGTAACGCCTGCCAAAACCTTACTTTGGTGCATGTCCGCTTTGGGAAAAAGTGCGAAGATTGCCTTCAGGGCCGATAAGAAATCCTGGAATCAAAGCTTTTTCTCGCGCACGGTCTTCTTCCATGGCAATTGCAGCCTTATCGACGGCGGGGTTTTCCCAGTACAGTGCGCTCATCAGCCGCGTGGGCGCGGCGCAGCAG
Organism: Acidobacteriaceae bacterium; assembly: GCA_030040175.1. Lineage (GTDB taxonomy): Bacteria > Acidobacteriota > Terriglobia > Terriglobales > Acidobacteriaceae > Telmatobacter. The sequence goes on along the minus strand of JASHUF010000263.1, from coordinate 1,437 downwards.
GCGTGGCAGCCGCTCGAGCAGAGCCTGGGCGCGGGCAACGCCGGCAGCGGCGCCGCGGTAAACGCGTACGCCTGAAGCGGCCCGGACCGGCCCGGCGAAAACTGCCGGCCCGCGTTAATTCAGTTCTCTCACCCAGATGTTTCTGAAGCTGATGGGTTGGCTCTTGTCGCCGTGGGCCTGCAGCTTGATGGGCGCGGTCGAGTACGCTTGGTAGAAAGGCTGGCCGATATAAAGCGTCTGGCCCTTGAGCTCGAAGTGATTCTGCACCAGCACGCCGTTAAAGAAAACCGTCGCGTAGGCGGGCGCCTGGAGTGAGCCATCGGCATTGAAACGGGGAGCTGTCCAGATCACGTCATACGCCTGCCACGCGCCCGGCGGGCGATCCGGATTGACCAGCGGAGGACTCTGCTTGTAGATGCTGCCGGCCTGGCCATTGACGTAGGTGGCGTTGTTATACGAGTCGAGCACCTGCAGCTCGTAACCCGCGTCACCGGGGCCGGTGGAGGCCAGAAAAACGCCGCTGTTGCCGCGCGCCTGGCCGCTGCCGGTGATGTCGGTGGGAATCTTCCACTCGATGTGAAGCTGATAGTCCTTGAATCTGCGCCTGGTTTCGATGTTGCCCACGCCGGGCGCCTTGTTTACGGTGAGCACGCCGTCATGCACGAACCAACGCGCGGGCGAGTGGTCCTGCGCCGAGACCCATGCATCCTCGTTTTTTCCGTCGAACAGAACGATCGCATCGGAAGGCGGATCGGCGTCAGTGGCGCCGGGGGCGACGATCTTCGGCACCGGCTGCCAGATCTCCGTATCTTCCGGCTTTGGCTGCACCGGCTGCTGCGCGCCGACGAAGGCAGCGAGGAACAAGACATTCGCAGACGCAAGTATGTGCGCGATTCGATATAGACCCGATCTCATGGAAGGAAATCCTTTCGCAGGGCTTTTTACATCACTTGGGGCCCGGGCTCGCAATGGGCGCAGCGCTTACGGGGAAGGATTCGGCTTGGGCCGCGCCATTCTGTCCACTACACGCGTGATCAACCCCACCGGCACGAACCGCACCAGGAATGCGGCGAGCCGCCGGTCGAACCTGGGAATGAGGGTGCGCTTACCGCGCGCCAGCGCATCGATGCCGCGGCGCGCCACGTCTTCGGCCAGCTGGACGCCGCCTCCCTTGAATCTCTGCGCGCCGGCCACATCGAAGAATTCGCTCTCTGTGGACCCGGGGCAGAGCGCGGTGACTTTTATGCCGAAGCGCGACACCTCTTCCGCGAGGCCGAGAGCGAAGAAGCGGTCGAAGACCTTGGTGGCCGCGTAGGTAGAGATGTAGGGAACGGGCTGAAAACTCGCCGTGGAAGCCACGATGAGCACCCACCCGCACCGGCGCTCGACCATGGGCGGAACGAAGAGGCGCGCGAGACGCACCACGGCCTCGCAGTT
>JASHUF010000262.1 GCA_030040175.1 Acidobacteriaceae bacterium | reverse complement strand
CACGCGCAGGAACGTGGCCGCCGCGCCCTCGAGCAGCAGCTTGAGATCGGGCCAGGTGATCGAGCTCAGCATGTAAATGGCCTGCGCTGCCGCCCAAATGACGACCACCGTGACCGCCGTCAGCAAAGCCCAGTAGGCGGGCGAGGCCTTCGTTGTCCGCACTCCGTCGAGCGGTTGCACCACGCGGCACTCACGCGTGCGCGCCAGGCGCCGGTAGATCGGCTCCTCGATCTGCCCCGCCAGCCGCCCCGGCACGCTGCTGAACAGCGTGGACTTGCGCAGCATTTCGAGGATCGGCGACTTCACCCTATCCGCCGATTCCACCTGCTCGAATTTGAATTTGTCGCTCCAGGCGATCAGCGGCCGCCACACCAGTTGGTCCGTCGCTACCACGATCAAAATCACCGCGCCGATGCCGGCCACAAGCGCGCGCACGTCGCCCGCATACGTGGCCTCCTGGATGTAACTGCCCAGCCCTGGAAGCTGAAAATTGCGATTGCCCATGGTGAAGGTTTCGCAGAAGATCAGCGCGAACCAGCCGCCGGCCACGGAGACAATCGAGTTCCACACCAGCCCGATGGCCGAGAACGGCAGCTCCAATTGCCAGAACCGCTGCCACCGGGAATAACGATAGATGCGCGAAGCTTCCACCATCTCCCGCGGAATGGTCTTGAGCGAAGTGTAGAAACTGAACGCCAGGTTCCACACCTGCCCGGTGAAGATGAGCAGGATTACGCCCATCTCGATGCCCAGCTGATGGCCGGGAATGAGCGAGACCATGGCCAGCACCACCGGCGGCAAAAAGCTGAGCACGGGGATCGACTGCAGGATATCCAGTACGGCCACCATCCACGGCTCCAGGCGCGGGTTGTACGCGGCCACGTAACCATAGGTGACGGCGAAGGCCAGGCTGAGCATGTACGCAATCGCCATGCGCACAATGGAGTAGAAGGCGTAGAGCGGCAGCACGGCGATGGAACTCGATATGGGCACCACCGGAATGGGCTTGCCCAGCCAGTAAACGCCCGTGCTCACGATGGTGAAGAAGACCGCCAGGCCGCACGCGGCCACGCCTACGTCGATGAAGAACGGCCAGGTGCGGGCAGGCACCAGCGAGCGCGCGAAGCCATACTGCAACTTCACTCGGTGTCCTCGCCGGGCGCGACCGCTTCCTCCTGCGCGTCGGGCAGCACAAACCGCCGCCGCCCGGCGTCGAAGTCGAAGATCTCCGCGTAGCGGCCCCAGGCAATCGCCGTCTCCATCTGCCGCAGCGCCTCCTCTTCGCTGAACTGCTCGTCCAGCAGATCAAGGAAAAACTCTTCCGGCACGGTGTGGTCGCTCTTGGTCTCGAGCGCGCGCCGAATCTGCCTGAGCAGCAGCACATGGCTCACTGCGGCGTCGCGGAACAGCTCCTTCTGCCGCAGGATCTCCGAGTTCGCAAACTCCGTTCCCCCCGCAGTGATGGCCGCATCACCCTCTTCCACGGTAAGGAAGCCGAGAAGCTGCGCCGCGTCGACAATCGGCAACAGATCGTCGATCTCAAAGGCCAGGTCGTCGGCCAGGCGGTAAATGTCGTCGCGCCCGCCCTTATCGAGCAGCAATTCCAGCAACCCGGCCACGCCGCCCGGCCGGGAGTGGGGCAGCATCTGGTACTTCATTTGCCGCTGATCGCGCACGCGCGGTCCCGGGTGCTGATGATCCGGCGCCTCGTCCGGCGAAACATCGGGCCGCGTGAGCACCTTGTAGATGTAATCCACAAGCTGCGTGAACCCCTCGGATTTGCGCTCGCGCGGATGCGGCAGCTGCACCCGGAAATCGGTGCGGATGTGCCCCGGATTCCGCCCCAGTACGATGATGCGGTCGGCCAGCAGCACCGCCTCCTCGATGTTGTGCGTCACCAGGAAGATGGCCTTCGTGGGCATGGTCTTTTTCTGCCACAGCTCCAGCAGTTCGCTGCGCAGGTTTTCGGCCGTCAGCACGTCGAGCGCGGAAAACGGCTCGTCCATGAACAGCACCTCCGGCTCGACCACCAGCGCCCGCGCAAAGCCCACCCGCTGCCGCATGCCTCCCGACAATTCTTTTGGATAGGCGCTCTCAAAGCCGTCGAGTCCCACCGTGTCCAGCATCTTCATGCTGCGCGCGCGCCGCGCCTCGCGCTCCACGCCCCTCGCCTGCAGCGGTGCCTCTACGTTTTCGAGCACGGTGAGCCACGGAAACAGGGCAAAGCTCTGGAAAACGATGGAGACGTTGATCTCAGCCTCCGCAATCGGCTTCCCGTGCCAATACACCTGCCCCGCGGAGGGACACGAGAGCCCCGTCAGCATGCGCAGCATGGTCGATTTGCCCGACCCCGACGGTCCCAGCAGCGCCAGAATCTCGCCCGGCAGGATGCTCAGGTCGGTGGCGGAAATCACCTGGATGCGGTTCTCGCTCGGCTGCGCGTAGTACTTTTCGATTCCCTCTGCGCGGATGATCGCCTCCGAGGCCGGTTTCGGCCCAGGCGCCGTGCCCGCTGCCGGGCCCACGGACTGATTCGCAGCCCCGTTCGGGATTGCCGTCTCCTGCATGCGCCGTTCTCCGCTCCCAACCGCCGGCCTCACCCGCATCCGCCGGCGTATTCTCCGCCCTGAGTCGCCCCCGCCCCGCAGGCCGGCTTGCACCGGGCATCCATCCCCACCCGGCTCGCTTCTGATGGGTTGCCCGGCCCCGAATCTCACGCTTTCTCGCTTGAGACTTGTTGGGGCCTCCGTTCGTCCCTGGGATTGTAGCGGGTACGTCTTGCGCCCAGATGAATTCCTGTGCCTTGCCGTCCGCCTCCTCCCGGTCTTACGCGCCGGTGGTGCACTCAGAACAGGAAATCCTTCCGGCTTGTGCGGCTAGGAGAATTTCCCTTGCCGAGGGTATCATTGCATCAAGGCGAAAGGCCAGTGAAACGGCCCCGCTGCAATCGCCCTGAAACGCGCCTGGCTAAGCACCCAATCATTCCCCGTCAGCATCCAGAGGAGTATGCTCGAAACCACACAGAAACCAAAGGTCTTGGTCGCGGACGACGAGCGGGTCATTGCCGATACGCTGGCCATGATCCTCAATCAGAGCGGCTTTGAAGCACGCGCCGTGTACTCCGGAGAGAAAGCGCTCGAACTGGCTCCCACGTTTCAGCCCGACATGCTCATCTCCGATGTCATCATGGCCGATTTGAACGGAATTGACGCGGCCGTCCGCATCCGTTCTTTGTTGCCTTCGATCAAGATCCTGCTCTTTTCCGGTCAGGCTGCCACCGCCGATCTGCTCGAAAAGGCGCGCGCGCAGGGCTACGAGTTCGAAATCCTGGCCAAACCCGTCCATCCTCAGGATCTGCTCAGCCGCCTGCGCTAGTCCGCAAGGCACCTACGGGCCAGCCTTCGCGCGAGCGCGGCGCCCCGCACCCTTTTGCGGGTGCGCCCGGCGCATTCCGCTCTTGCCCTCGCCCTCCCCGGCAGGCGAAAGTAATCTCACAATGCTTCAAGCCCTCCGCTCCACCCGGGTCTGCGCGCCCGATGGTCTGCGCGCTGCCACTCTCCTTTGGGAGGGCGAGAAAATCCTCGATCTCCGCGGCTGGGAGGACGTTCCAACCGGCGCCGGCCTGCGCGACCTCGGCGACGTGGTCCTTTTGCCCGGCCTCGTCGACACGCACGTCCACATCAACGAGCCCGGCCGTGCGGAGTGGGAGGGCTTTGAAACCGCCACGCAGGCCGCGGCCTCGGGCGGCGTCACCACCCTCGTCGACATGCCCCTCAACTGCGTCCCTGAAACCATCACCGCCGAAGCCCTCGAAGCCAAGCGCGAGGCCGCGCGCGGCAAGGCGTATGTCGACTGGGCCGCCTGGGGCGGTGTGGTCGGTGGTTCGGCGGGGGGCAACGCCGATGCCCTTCCCGGCCTCATCGCCGCCGGCGTCCCCGGCTTCAAATGCTTCCTCATTGATTCGGGCGTCCCCGGCTTCGCCTGGGTCAATGAATCCGATCTGCGCCTCGCGCTCCCCCATCTGCGCGGCACCGGCCTTCCACTGCTGGCCCACGCCGAGGTCGCCGGCCCCGTTGACGCCGCAACCGCTACGCTCAACGCTGCACATGCCGACCCGTGCGCCTACTCCACCTGGCTTGCCTCGCGCCCGGATGCCGCCGAGCTCGATGCCATCACGCTTCTGCTTCGCCTCGCAGAAGAATTCTCGACGCGAATCCACATTGTTCACCTCTCCACGGCGCAGGCTCTCCCCCTTCTGGCCGAGGCCCGCACCCGCGGCCTTCCCATCACCGTGGAAACCTGCGCCCACTACCTCCGGTTCGCGTCCGAAGACATCCCTGACGAGGCCACCGAATACAAGTGCGCCCCGCCCATCCGTGACGCAAAGAACCGCGAAAAACTCTGGCGCGCCCTTGAATCCGGCCTCATCGACATGATCACCACCGACCACTCCCCCTGCCCGCCCGAGATGAAGCACAATGACCCGGGCCGTCCGGAATTCGGCCGGTTCGACAAGGCCTGGGGCGGCATCGCCTCGCTCGGCCTCGCGCTCCCCGTTGTCTGGACCGGCATGCACCAGCGCGGCCTGACTGCGGATTTCGACATCGGCCGCATGGCCGAGTGGATGGCCGCCGCGCCCGCGCGTCTCGCCGGCCTCACAAGCCGCAAGGGCGCGCTCCTTCCCGGCGCCGACGCCGACTTTGCCGTCTTCGATCCCGAACCGGAATGGACAGTCACCCCCGCCGATCTGCGCTTCCGCCACAAGCTCTCGCCCTATCTCGGCGCGCACCTGCGCGGCCGCGTGCTCGAAACCTGGCTGCGCGGCCGGCCTGTCTTCGCTGACGGCGTCGTCGTCGGCCCCGCGCGCGGCGCAGAGCAGTCACGCTCATCACCAAACGTCGCCCAGGTACGCCCATGAGCAGGAATTCGCCCGATCCCGATTTCGCCGCACACGCCCGCCGCGTCCTCGCCGAGTGCCGCACCCTCGCCCTTATGAGCGAGGAGCCCGGCCGCACGACCCGCCGCTTCCTCACCCCCCCCGTCCGCGATGTGCACGCGCACCTTTCGGCCCGCATGCAGGCGCTCGGCATGACCGTCCAAGTCGACGCCATCGGCAATCTGCGCGGCCTCTGGCGGCCACCGAACGCAGGCCCTCGCCGTCTGCTCCTCGGCTCGCACATTGATACCGTGCCCGGCGCCGGCGCCTTCGACGGCGTCCTTGGCGTGACGCTGGCCCTTGAACTCGTGGAAATCGTTCTGGTCCAAAGCGCAAAAGACCGGGAGGTCCCGCTTGCCCTCGAAGTCGTCGCCTTCAGCGAGGAGGAAGGCGTGCGTTACGCAGTTCCCTTCCTCGGCAGCAGCGTCCTCGCCGGCGCCTTTGACCAAAACCTCCTCGCCCTGGAAGACGCGGACGGCGTGCGCATGGATGCGGCCATCCGCGCCTTCGGCCTCGATCCAGAAAAAATCGGCGAAGCGGCCCTCGATCCGAAAAGCGACTCGGGCGTGCTCGGCTTCTTCGAGATGCACATCGAGCAGGGCCCCGTGCTCGAATCCGAAGATCTTCAGCTCGCCGTGGTCGAAGGCATCGTCGGCCAGACGCGCCTCGAGTTCCGCTTTACCGGAGAGGCCAATCACGCCGGCACCACGCCCATGCGTCTGCGCCGCGACGCGCTCGCTGCCGCGGCCGAGTGGATCGTCGCCGTTGAATCCGTCGCCGGCACAGAATTCGGGCTCGCGGCCACCGTGGGCAAGCTCGATTTGCAGCCCAACGCCGCAAACGTCATTCCCGGCGAGGTCCAGTTGACCCTCGACGTTCGCCACATGAGCAATCTCACCCGTGGTCATTGGGTGCGTTATCTCGTCCATGCCGCGCAAAGCGCGGCCCACAAGCGCGGCGTGGAAGTGGCGTGGCGGGAGACATTGAATCAACCCGCCGTGGAAATGGACCCGCGGCTCACATCGCAGTTGACTGAGTCGCTTCAGGATTGCGGTTTCCCCGCGAAGCGCATGCCCAGCGGCGCTGGCCACGACGCCATGGTGATGGCGGCGCGCGTGCCCTCGGCCATGCTCTTCCTGAGGAGTCCGGACGGCATCAGCCATCATCCCCG
>JASHUF010000261.1 GCA_030040175.1 Acidobacteriaceae bacterium | reverse complement strand
TTGAGGTTGACGCTCGAGAGCGCATCGTTCTGCGTCTGCAGCTGGGTGACGGAGGCGGTCTGCGCCGTGTTCTCCGTTTGCACCTGGGAGACCGTGGAGCCGAGCTGGGTAACAAAATTCGAAAAGAAATTAGTCGGCGTCTGGTTGTTGACGATGGCCTGGTTGGCGAGGTTGGCCAGGGAGACGGAGTTGGAGTTGTCGCCGGTGCCGTCGCCCGCGCCCGCGGCGGCGATCTGGTTGGGATCGGTCATGATCACGCTCATGTTTTCGGCCGAGCCGGCCACCTGCGCGGGCTCATTGAAGATGTAGAGCGGCGCAGCGGCTGTGCCCGTGTTTCCGTCCAGATCGGTGCCGGTGTTGTTGAGCGCATTCACCTGGGTGGAGATGCCGTAGGCAAGCTGATCGAGCGAGCTGAGCACGTCGGGAATGTCGGTGTCGCGCGCGGTGAGATAGCCGCCGAGCTCGCCCCCGCCCTGCTCGAGCTGCGCCGTGATGTCGGTGCCGTTGACGAAGAAGTCGGTGACGCCGTTCACCACCCCCGTGGTCATCTGGAAGCTCTGCCCCTCGGAGACGAGCAACTGGCCGGAGGCAGTGGTGATCGACAGACCGTTGTTTTCGGTGGTGATCTCGCTTATGCCGATCAATTGGGAGAGCTGGCTCAGGTCCTGCTGGCGCTGGTCTTCGAGCGGGCCGGCGTCGGCGTTGGGCGACTCGGACTGGATCTCGGTATTGAGCTGCGCCAAAGCGCTGGTGAGCGAGTTCACCTGGCTGGCCACGCCCGCGGCCTCCTGGTCGAGCGCCGCGCGCTGGGAGTTAAGGCTGGCGGCGGCACTGGAGATGTCGCCGGCGAGGGTCTGCGCGGTGGAGAGCACGTTCTGGCGCAGGGCATTGTCGGTGGGGTTGGCTTCGAGCGAGGAGAAGGAATCGAAGAAGTTGGTGATGTCGCTGCCGATGTCGCCGGCGCTGGACGAGGTCGAAGAGCCGGAATCCGGCGTAAACAGGGATTCGATGGTGTTGAGCGCAGTGAGCCGCACGCCGGAAGCCGAGGCCAGTTGCTGCTGCTGGTCAATGCGCTCGTCGAGCACGCGGTCGCGCTGCGAAGTGGCGCCGGTCTCGGTGGCGCCCTCGCCTGTAAGCACGCCGTTGATGTCGATAGGCGGGTTCTGCTCCCAGTCGGGAGTCTCGGTGGTGTAGCCCGGGGTGTTGGCGTTGGCCACGTTGTTGGCGACCACGTTGAGCGCCGACTGATCGGCGTCGAGGGCCTGCGCGGTGATGGAAAAGGCGGCGTTAATCGCTCCCATGCCTCGGCTCCCCCGGCCTGCCCTCCGCCGGCGGCCAGTGCGGATCGAACTCGACTGTCTGGCCGGCCGAGTTGCCGACCTTGTATTCAAGCCGGCCCAGGCGCAACTCCCGCAGGCGCTCGATCACCTGCACATTGGCGCGGGTAGCTTCAAGCACGCGCGCCAACACGGCCATCTCGCGCCGGGCCGCGCGGGCTTCGCCGGCCAGACGCGCACGCTCCGCCTCCTTTATCGGCAGAAGACGGGGAGCTCCGTCGCCATTCGCATCGGAAGAAGAATCGCAGGTCACGTCACGGGTCGAGTCGCAGGCAAGGTCACGATTGAGAGCCCGGCAGGAGAGCGCGAGCTCTTCGAGGCGGTCGGCATCGAGCCGGGCGAGGGCGCGCGCAGCCTCGGTGACGATGTCCTTGAGCACCGGGCGGCGGGCGGGAAGCTGCATGGTCATTCCTCACCGGATGGTTTTGCATCGTGCGCGAAAGAAACAAAAGCCCGCGGAGGCCTGGCCGCGCACAGCGGCCAGGGCGCACGGGCGCAACTCTCCTCAAGAGCCGATGGACTTAAGGAAGCTCGGCCACGAGACAACCGAGGCGCAGCAAACGCCGCCTAGCTGCCGGCCGCCAGCATGGAGTCGACAACCTTGGAGGCAACCGCCGAGGCAGGCACAAAGTAGGTGCCCGACTGGAGCGCCGCCTGAACCTGCGCCACTTTATCCCAGCGCACGCCGTCGCCGCCCGCGGTTTCGGAAACCTCACTGGCCGCGCTGCTCAGGGTGGCCTGATCGCTCCCCAGCCCGCCATTCGCCGGCGGCGGCCCGCCGTTCCGGGACGGGGTTGTGGCCGCGGTTGTGGCCGGTGCGGCCGGGTTAACGCCCAGCAGCGACCGAAGTCCGTCGAGACTGCTGCTCATGTCCATACCTTCCTGCTCCTCGCCGAGTGTATCGGCAGTGTTTCGAAATCACCTTAGTCATTGAGCCTTTCTCATCACGGTATCGCCGTGCGGAGATTGGGTTACCTGGGTAGTACCGTTTGCGGCCGTTGGCGCGCCGGCAGAGGCGCCGAGCTGGCGAAGGATCTTGTCGGCGATGCCGAAGCCGCCGCGCTCGCTCAGGGCCTGGCCGAGGGTCTCGGAGGCGAAACCCGCCAGCGCGCCGCCGGAGCCGGAACCGGAGCCGAGGGCAAGACCGGAGTCCTCCGCGTCATCGCCCTCGCCGAAGAGGGGGTCGTCGTCCGGATCCGACCCCGTCATGGGCGCCAATAACTCCTTCATCATCTGCGCTTCGAACTCATGCGCGGCATGGACAAGCTTGGGGCTGGGCGAAGAATCCGCGCCCGGCGATGCGGTCTGCGCCGTTTGACTCGAAAGCGGAACGAGCGCAGCCATCAGATCACCTCCAGATCGGCTTCGAGCGCGCCAGCCTCTTTCATGGCCTGCAGGAT
>JASHUF010000260.1 GCA_030040175.1 Acidobacteriaceae bacterium | reverse complement strand
CCGAGAAGCGCCGATTCAGTGGCCGGAAGGCCGCTGCTCCTTCCGCAGGCGCGAACTGCAGGTCCTTCGGCTTCGGTCGTCCGCAATGGCGGGCGACCTTCGCTCAGGATGACAGAGCTGCAGTTGGGCGGATGCTTTGGATGGAGGAGCGCTAGCGGCCGGTGCCGCCGACGGTCATTTTGTCGAGCTTGACGGTGGGCATGCCCACACCGACGGGGACGGATTGGCCATCTTTGCCGCAGGTGCCGATGCCTTCGTCAAGTTTCAGATCGTTGCCGACCATGGACACGTACTTGAGCGACTCGGGGCCGTTGCCGATGAGGGTGGCGTCGCGGACGGGCGCGGTGACCTTGCCGTCTTCGATGAGATAGGCCTCGGAGGCCGAGAAGACGAATTTGCCGTTGGTGATGTCCACCTGGCCGCCGCCGAAGTTGACGGCGTAGAGGCCGCGCTTGACGCTGCGCAGAATGTCTTCGGGGGCGTCGTCGCCGGCCAGCATGTAGGTGTTGGTCATGCGCGGCATGGGGATGGCCTGGTAGCTCTCGCGGCGGCCGGAGCCGGTATTGGGCATGCCCATCAGCCGCGCGGAGAGCTTGTCCGAGAGATAGCCTTTGAGGATGCCGTTTTCGATCAGGACATTTTCCTGCGTAGCCGAGCCCTCGTCGTCCACGTTGAGGGAGCCGCGGCGGCCGGCCATGGTGCCGTTATCGACCACAGTGACCTTGGGGCTGGCGACGGGCCGGCCGATGAGGCCGGTGAAGGCGGAGGTCTTTTTGCGGTTGAAGTCGGCTTCGAGGCCGTGGCCGACGGCTTCATGGAGCAGGATGCCGGGCCATCCGGGGCCGAGGACCACCTGCATCTCGCCCGCGGGCGCGGGGACGGCGCCGAGCTGGAGGATGGCGCCGCGGGCGGCCTCCTGGGCTAAGCCCTCCGGGCTTTTGCTGCCGGTGAATTGATCGAGACCGGCGCGTCCGCCGCCGCCGGCGGAGCCGCGCGTGGTAATAGCGCCTTCTTTGGCAATGACGAAGACGTTGAGGCGGCAGAGAGGCTGGGTGTCAGAGGCGAAGGCGCCGTCAGAGGCGGCGATAAGGATGCGGCGGAGCTCCTCGGCGTAAGAGGCGCGGACCTGAACGATGCGCGGCGAGTAGGCGCGCGCGGCGCGGTCGGCGCGGAGGATGAGCTCGAGGCGCGCGGCCAGATCGAGCGAGAAGCCGCCGAGGGGGACGGGGTAGAGATTGGGCGTGGAGGTTTCGGTGAATCCCTGCACGGGTTGCCTGGCCGGGCCGGAGGCGATGAGCGCGGCGGTGCGGGCGGCGTGGAGCAGGCGGTCGGGCGAGAGATTGTCAGTATAGGCGTAGCCGGTGCGCTCGCCGGAGAGCACGCGAATGCCGCAGCCGGCGCTGGTGCCCTGGCTGGCGGATTTGACGATCTGCTCGTCCACGCCCAGGGCAGTGGCCGTAACCGATTCGAAATAAAGGTCAGCAAAGTCGCCGCCGGCGGAAAGCGCCTCGCCCAGGCAGCGCTCCAGCAGGCGCTCGGTGATGCCGAACTTCTCAAAAAAGTAGCGGCCATGACTCGGAATTTGACCTGAAGATTGACGCGAAAGGGTCAGGGGATTGGAGGCAGCCATCGTAATCCCAGTGTACGCCGGGCGCGTCTTTCCCTATAGCCTCGGCAAAACCGGGATGGGAAGGCCTTTTCAGGAAGGGTACCCGCAGGGACACGATGGGCCGGCCAACGGTTGAAGCCATGCTAGGATGCAACCTATGAAGAAGATTCTTGCTGCTGTTCTGTTCCTCGCGGTGATTTCCGCGCCGGCCGCGTTTGGCCAGAGTCACCACCACCATCATCATCACCATCATCACCACCATCACACTGCGTAAGACTCAAGACACGCCGCGCGGGGCCCGAGAAAGAACGAGGAAGGCTCGTTTGAGGCTGTAGTGTATCTCCTTGCGCGATGGTCCTCATCTCTAAATACAATCCAAGAACAATTCGGAAACAACCTGAGAAGCGGCAGAGCCGTGGTAAGGTTCTTGCCATGGCCGATCTTGCTTCAACGGATCTCGAGGCGCTGCGTTATCCCGCGGGCCGGTTCCAAGCGGCCGGACCCTATGGACCGGAGGAACGCGCGGGGCAAATCGCGGAGTTGCGCGTGCTGCCCGAGCGGCTGCGCGCGGCCGTGAGGGGATTGAACGACGCGCAGCTCGACACGCCTTACCGCGAAGGCGGATGGACGGTGCGGCAGGTGGTGCATCACCTGGCCGACAGCCACGCGAATTCGTACGTCCGCTTCAAGCTGGCGCTCACAGAAGACTGGCCCACCGTCAAGGCGTACGATGAGGCCGCGTGGGCGCGGCTCAAAGACTCGCGCATGCCCATCGGGCCCTCGCTCGACTTGGTTACGGGGATTCATGGGCGGCTCGTGGCTCTTCTCGAATCCATGGCGGAGGAGGATTTTGCCCGCGGCTTCAACCACCCGGAGCGCGGCCGGGTGACGCTCGCCGAGAATCTTGCCCTGTATGCCTGGCACTCGCGCCACCACACCGCGCACATCACCGGCCTGCGCGGGCGCATGGGGTGGTAAGAGGCGCGCATGGCTGCCGGCGCGGAAGCGGCGAGCGCGGCGCGGCTGGCCGAAGTCATCACCAACTATCTTGAGGAACACCCGGCGGCGGCGCTGCTCGAGGAGGGACGTGTGCTCTTCGATATGCGGCGGACGCGCTTCTCGGTGACCGAGTCGCACGGGCGCTGCCTGCTGGAGTTGTGGAACGAAGAGCGCAACCTGGTGCGCACGGTAGTGGAGGTGAAGCAACGCGCCGCATGCCTGCGGCTGATGACGCGGCGCATGGGCGCAAGCAAAGCGCAGGCGCTCGAGCTGGTTCCCACGAGCGACCGGCGCACGCCCACGGCGCGCGAGGCGGCGCGGCGCAGCTACCAGCGGGTTCTGGAGCGAGCACTCGCGCGGAGTTTTCCCGCAGCCAAGGTTGACGGGCTGCGCTCGGCGATGGATCTGGAGCACAGCTTTGGGCCGGCGTATGTGCGCGGGCGGCTGCTGCGCGGGACGGCGGCGGATGCGGTGATCGCCGTGGGCGCGGATGAGTCCGCGGCGATGGTCGACGGCGTGTTGACGCTGGGGATTCTGTGGCTGGATTTTTGCCGCCAGAGGAGCGAGGGGCGGCGGCATTTTGGCGGGCTGAAAGTGGTGGCGCCCCGCGGCGCCTGGCGCACGACGGCGGAACGGATGGCGTGGCTGAACGCGCGCGCGGCCGAATTCGAGCTGTATACGCTGGATGAGCGCAGTGAGGAATTGGAGCCGGTGGACTTCCGCGATACCGGCAATCTGGAGTCGCGGCTGACGCATGCGTTTTCAGCGAGCGCGGCGCTCGAACGCTGCCGCGGGGGCATGGAGCGGCTGATGGCGTTGGTTCCCGAGGCGGCGAGGGCCCGCGTGGAGGTGCGTCCGAACTCGGCGACGGAAGCGGGACTGCGGCTGCACGGCCTCGAGTTTGCGCGGGTGCGGCAGATGGCGGCGGCGAGCGGGTTCGCGCGGACGGAGGAGCTGAGCTTTGGCGCGGGCGCGAACGCGACGCCGCTTACAGAAGAGAACGAGGGTGCGTGCCGCGAGCTGCTGGCGCGGCTGTTTGCAAGCCGGCATGCGGACGGCACGCACCATGATGCGCTCTACCGGATGCAGCCGGAGCGCTGGCTCGAAAGCGAGATGCGCGCGGGGCTCGAGCGCGTGTTTCCGGGGCTGCGCAGTGATTTGCTGTGCGCGCAGGTGCCGGCGTTTTCAACCGGCGAGCGCGGCATGCTGGATCTGCTGACGCTCGATAGGCACGGCCGGCTGGCGGTAGTGGAGCTGAAGGCCGATGAGGACCTGCATCTGCCGCTGCAGGCGCTGGACTACTGGATTCGCGTGCGCGCGCTGAATGCCGACCGGCAGGCGCCAGAGGGCGCAGCACGGGCGCTCTCAGCGTTCGAGCGCGCAGGGTATTTTGCCGGGGCGGAGGTTTCGCCACGCGAGCCGCGTTTGCTGCTGGCCGCGCCAGCACTGCGCATTCATCCGGCGAACCAGACGGTGCTCGGCTACTTTGCGCCGCAGGTGGAGTGGGAGCTGGCGGCGCTGGGCGAGGACTGGCGGCGGGAGATGAAGGTGGTGTTTCGGAAGAGAGGGAGTAGGGAGTAGGGAATAGGGAATAGGGACTGGGGGTCGAAGGGGACAGGAAGGGGCCCGCGAGGGGTTCGGGAACTGTGATCATCGAACCGTGACGGATTGGCTCAGTCAAGGTTTTTCTATTGCCTACTCCCTAATCCCTGTTCCCTTGAAAAAACTCCCCGCTTGACGGGGAGTTTTTTCACTGGTGCTGGTCGCCGATGAGCTCGCCCGCTGCGGCCGCTTTTGCAATCCAATAAGCGCGCTCGGTGTTTTCGGCAGCGAGGTTCAACGAGCCGCTGGAGGCATAGGTCGAAAGGCAGGGAGTGGTGAAGTCATTGCCGCTTGCCGAGTTGCCGGCGTAGGTCATGCTCAGCGCGCTGCCCCAGAAGTCGGCGGGCATGGGATCGCCTTCGGCGTTCGGGCGCACGAGGCCGCCGGCGGATGCGGTGACGGTGTTGTTGTAAAAGAGCGACGGGCCGGAGTTGTAGGCGTCCCAGATGGACGTAGCGTTGGCATAGCTCATGGCGAACCACGCGCCCGCGGCGTCCTGGCCGCAGGAGACGATGCGATTGCCGGTGGCGGTGACGTCGTGGCCGTTGGCGATGACGACGCCGGATCCCGCGGTGTGCACGACCGAGTTGTTCTCGAAGAGAGCGTAGGCGGTGACGGGCGCGGCGGTGCCGCCGTCGGCGATGATGCCGGTGCCGGAGTAATTGGCGGGAGCCGAGGGCGAAGAGTTGCCCTCGATGTAATTGTCGTGCACCCAGACAGGCTCACCGGGCGCGCCCTGGCTGCGGAAGATGTTGATGACGTCTTCGACCGAACTCTGGCCCATGGTCTGCACGATCTTGTTCCAGCCGATCTCCGCACCCTGCGGGGCGACGGTGTTGGAGAGGATGACAAAGTGGCCGGGATTGGGGCGCGCGGCAAGCAGGCCGCCCTGGCCGTCACTCGCGCGGTCTTCGAGATTGAGGGCGAGATTGTTGAGAATTTGCAGCGTGAAAACCGTGGACCCGGCAGCGTAGACGCCGAAGCTGACGCCGGTGATGGTGCAGTTGCGGACGATGAGCGATGCGATATTGGTGGCGGAGACGAAGGCGCCGCGCTGGAGGCCCTCGACGCCGGGATCGAGCGCGGTTGCGGTGACATTGTCGATGGTAACGTTCGCGCCTGCGGCTGGAGCTGCGATGCGAATGAGCGTGCCGCGGCCGGTGATGGTGGAGTCTTCGATGGTGACCGGATCGCCGGTGGCGATGGTAACGGCGGGGGTGTTAGGCGAGTCGCTGTTCCAGTTGCCGGAGTAGGTTCCTCCGCTGGTGATGACGACGGGGCCGGAGACGGCCTGCGGAATCACGGTGACCGCGGCCTGCGCGGTGAGCGCCCCGCAGGCAGCGGAGACGGTAGCGTTCCCCGGCTGCTGGCCTTGAAATTCCTCCTGGCCGATGGACGCGAGAATCGATGCGTTGGATGTGGACCAGGTGCAGGCGGCCGCGTTGTCAGCGCCGGTGAGCGTGAACTGGATGGTCTGCCACGCCTGGATGGCGGCGCTTGCGGGCGTGAGAGACAACGGGTTCGGCGGCGGCGCAGGCGAGGAGACCGGAACGGGATTCGCGGCGGCTGTGCCCGTTGCGAGCGAGGCGGTGCATCCGGCGAGGAAAAAGAGCGGGGCGAAGGGGAGGGCAAACAGACATGCGGCGGCGCATCGGGTTGCGGGAAACGTTGGGACGGCGGCGCACGGCGCAGGCGGCAAAGCAGGGGAGCGAAGCGGAACAGCGCGCATCAAAACCTCGGCTGAAGCGCCTCCTGTGTCCTGTTTCGGGGCGCTCGCGGAAATGCGGGTCGGCAGCGTGAGAAATGCCTTACGCAGTGAGGAGATCGGCGCGAAGAATGAAGGACTTGGGAGCTGGAGATGAAAAGATTGAACTTGAAGTAATGAGAGCAGCCTCAAAGACGTCTAATAAGCAGCGCAGTGCATCAGGACGCGACAGAGTGCGCGAGGGAAATCTGAATCTGTGCCTTTCCGGCGCGCGCCATCTCCGCCTGCATCGATTGCATGATTGGAAGTTCTCACTCGAATTGGCTTGGCAGGCGGAGGGAGTTCGATGACGTCAGGTCAAACCAAGGCCCTCAGAAAGGTGCTGATTGTCGACGACGATCCGACGCACCTGGAGATTTACGGACTGCTATTGCGCCATGCGGGATATGAGCCGGTTTCCGCGCTGGTGAAGTTTGCCGGAGCCGAGATTCCCAAGGACGAAAGCATCGGCCTTGTCCTGCTTGACTACCGGCTGCAATCGTTGCGCACGTCGACGGAGTTTGCGCAGGAGATTCGCGCGCTCATGCCGGATGCGCCCATCGTTGTGCTCTCCGACGTGTGGAGCCTTCCCGCGGACATTGCGCCGTACGTGACGGACTTCGTGCGCAAGGGACAGCCGGCCAGGCTGTTGCAGATGGTGGGGAAGCTTTTGGGGCCGGCCGCGGAGCGGGCCGGCGCGCAGGCAAGCGCGATCATCCCCGGCGCCGCAGCCTGAGCCGCAAGCCGCGCGCGAGGGGAAGATTTTTCCCGCAGCACGGGCCGCCAATTTGCGCGGAATCGCTCCCCGCTTTGCGGTTAAGACTGCTCCGACCCCGCGGAACGACTGCCAACGAAAAGAGGGCTGCTTCCCCGCAAATGACCTGTGCCGGGGTTGTTTCCTTCGCGCTTTGCCTTCCGGCCGGCGCTGTTCCGGCGGCCGGTTGCAGGGCCGCCAGCTTGTTCTGGCCAGAAATTCTGGCTATAATTTGCCATATGAAAGTAAGCACCGCCGAGGCGAAGAACCGCCTGACGGAACTGATCCGGCTGGCGGAGGGCGGCGAGCGCGTGACCATTACGCGCCATGGAAAAGCTGTGGCGCAGCTGGGGCCGGCTCCCGCAAACGGGAAGCGCAAGGTGATTCTGGGCGGCATGCGCGGACGCATCAAGCTTCTCCCCGGATGGGACGACCCGATAACCGAAGAAGAACTGCTCGGTGAAAAACGATAGTGGCTGCTGCCGACGAACCTTTCCGCGGCTATCTGCTGGATACGCACGCAATACTTTGGGCTTTGGATCAGCCAGAGAGGTTATCGGCAGGAGCTCGCAGCGCCGTCCTTGCCGGGCGCAGTATCCTGAGCGTGATTTCATACTGGGAAGTGATGCTGAAGAGCATGAAAGGCACGCTGGACGTGGGCGATCCGCGGACCTGGTGGCAAGCGGCTCTGGAGCAGCTGAATGCAGCGCCGTTGATGCTGCGGCCCGAACATATCGATGCCATGCACGGGCTGCCGGATGGCCACAAGGATCCGTTTGACCGGGCGCTGATTGCGCAGGCGGTCGCGGAGAGGCTGACGCTGGTGAGCGCGGACCGGGATATGGCGCGATATAAAACGGCCGGGCTGCGGTTGGTGCGGTAAGGGCGGATTCGTGAGAAGCCGGTCCTTCGACGCGGTCGCTGCGCGACCTTCGCTCAGGATGACAGGGAGAGTGGCCTATGCCGGCGGCTTCCAGCGCAGGATGGGCTTGCGCGCGGCCTGCACTTCATCGAGGCGCGAGACGCGGGTGGAGTGGGGCGCGGTCTTGACGAGATCGGGCGTTTCTTCGGTCTCTTTGGCGATGGAACGCATGGCGGCGACGAACAGATCGAGCTCCTCAAGAGACTCGCTCTCCGTGGGCTCGATCATGAGCGCGCCGGGAACGATCAACGGAAAACTCACTGTGTAGGGGTGGAAGCCGTAGTCGATGAGGCGCTTGGCGATGTCGCCGGTTTTGACGCCGCGCGCGGCCTGGCGCCGGTCGCTGAAGACCACTTCGTGCATGGAGGGCGTATTGTAGGGCAGCTCGTAGAGGTCTTCGAGTTTCTTGCGGATGTAGTTGGCGTTGAGCACGGCGTCTTCGGTGGTCTGGCGCAGGCCGTCGGGGCCGTTGGCGAGGATGTAGGCGAGGGCGCGGATGAACATGCCGGTGTTGCCGTAAAAGGCGCGCACGCGGCCCACGGAGTGGGGGCGGTTGTAGTCCCAATGCAATGGGCTCTTTGACTGCGTCTCCCCGGTCCCCAAAAGCGAGGGATCTCCACCCCACGGACCAAGACCCGTCCGTGGGGACCCCGACCCGGGGGCACCCATTTCGTCATCGCCGACGCGCCCGCCGGTGGAGGGATCGAAGAACGGCGCGCGGAAGAGAGGGCCGGCGTCGATCTCGGATTGATCGGCGTCGAATTCTTCCCACTCCTGCGCAGTGGAGTTTGCGGTTCCCCGGTCTCTTGGGAGACCGGGGGCACCCCCGAATTGTGATTGCTCAGAAGTCCGAGTCTCAGTCCCCTGGTCCCTCGGTCCCTTGGACCCTGCCGTCCGGACGAGGACCGGGATGGGAAGAAACGGCTCGAGAAACTTCTTACAGGCAACGGGACCGGAGCCGGGGCCGCCGCCGCCGTGGGGCGTGGAGAAGGTCTTGTGCAGGTTGAGGTGCATCACGTCCACGCCGAAGTCGCCGGGGCGGACTTTGCCCACGAGGGCGTTCATGTTGGCGCCATCCATGTAAAGCAGCGCGCCTTTGTCGTGGAGAATGTCGGCGATTTTGTGAATCTGGTTTTCAAAAACGCCCAGGGTGGAAGGATTGGTGAGCATGAGCGCGGCGGTATCATCGGTGACCTGCCGGGCGAGGGCTTCGAGGTCGATGCCGCCGTCGGCGTTCGATTTGAGGTTTTCGACCTCGTAGCCGCAGATGGCCGCGGTGGCGGGGTTGGTGCCGTGGGCGGAGTCGGGG
>JASHUF010000028.1 GCA_030040175.1 Acidobacteriaceae bacterium | reverse complement strand
TGTGTTCCAGTTGTCCTGCCAAGGGCACGGCTGGGTAGCGAAGTTCGGTTGTGATAACCGCTGAATGCATATAAGCGGGAAGCACGCCCCAAGATGAGATCTCCCTGAAGGGCCCAGGAAGACGACCTGGTTGATAGGCTGGGTGTGGAAGCGCAGTAATGCGCGTAGCTTACCAGTACTAATCGCCCGTTTGGCTTAACCATAGAATTAATTCCGCGCAGTTTTTTCGCGGACCCTCTTCTAGGAAACCTCAATCATTTGGTTTGTATCAGGGCGCGACTTGAGTCGCGCCGCAGATACGGGTCACGATGAAGCGGGGCTTTAGCCCCTGAGGTTCAAGCCTTGTAACCCAATCTGTTTCGTGAATCTCTCTTATGCTGTCATCCTGAGCGAGGTCGCGGTGGCGACCGAGTCGAAGGACCTGCGGTTCGGGATGGCGGTTTGAGAGGTTTTGCAAGTTTGACTGGCGCCAGTTTGCATGCCGCACTCCTCTAGACTTCCGGGCGAAACCATCCGGAACATGAGTCGATGCCGCGGCCCGCTGTAGGAAAACCAACCTGCCAAGCGCCATCCAGAATCAAAGGCGAAGCCGGGGACCCTTCGCGCGTTGCGCTCAGGGACTCGGCTCAGGGCTCGGACGCCCTGAAAACGCCTCGTTTTGCCGGTGACCATACTGCGAGGGATCACCCGTTCCCATCCCGAACACGGAAGTTAAGCCTCGCTGGGCCGATGGTACTGCACGGGCGACTGTGTGGGAGATTAGGTGATCGCCGGCATAATTATCTACCAAAACGCCCTGCCGAAAAGCAGGGCGTTTTGTTATCTGCCCTCATAGAGCTCAGCATTAATTTCCTGTGATATCGCAGTGGACATCTTTATCGCACGATAGGAACGACTGAATGCCCCCTTGGACCTTTCTCTTACATAGATCAGAGTCGAATTCGGCATTCGTCTCTTCAAACTCAAAGAACAAAGTTGGCTGAGGTACACCTTTCCGCGAGACTTTGAACTGAAATCGAAGAGATCCGGCCATGGGGATAGGTTGAGAGTGTCCCATAGGGAATTCCACTGATGGATGTTCTCTTACGGCCTCATCGACGATTCCCATTGCAAGATCGATGTTCATTATCGACCTCCTTTGGCTTCCTTATACACTGTTTCCTTCAAACTCTAGCTAGTTTGCGGGGCAGTTTTCAGAACGACCTGCCAACGGGCTCGGTCGCGTCGCGGGGTTCTCTCGGAGGAGAGGATCACAGTATCGCCTCAAAGCCCTTGCGGCGGATCACGTTCAGCAGTGCCAGCGCCGTTCGCCGCGGCAACGGTATCATGGGCTCCATGCGAAGTGAGCTGATGGCCGCTGCGTGCAGGATGCTTGCGCCCTGGCGCGCGCTCACCACGTTTGCCGCCGTGCTTCTTCTCGTGCCGGTTGCCGCTGACCGGGCGCAGCCCAGCGCAAATAGGCAGCCCAACGACGCTGCTCTGCTCGCCGCGCTCACCCGCGATTTCGACAAGCTCGCGCCGCAGACCATCCATCCTCCGGAGGGCGTGCTGACGCGGCCGTATCTCACGCCGGCGGGTTTTTACCAGGAGATGTGGGACTGGGATGGATTCTTCATCGGCGCGCACTGGGCCAACCAGGACCCGGCCGATGCGAAGTATTTGCGCGACTGGGTGCTGAGCTTCACGGCGGCTGCGGACGCGGACGGTTATGTGGCCGGGTGCATCGCGCCCAGCGGGCCGCATGCGCTCTTCGGCAAATTCGCCATGAAGCCGTTCCTGGCGCAGGGCGCGCTGCTGGCCGGCGAAAAGCTCAACGACTTCGAGTGGCTGCGCGTGGCGTGGCCGGCGCTGGTGCGCATCGAAGCGTACCGGCGGCGCACGCAGTTTGACGCCAAATGGAAGCTGTGGTTTTGGGATAATGCCATGCAGTCGGGCGCGGACAACAGCGCCTCGCTGACCAACGATCCCCGCGACCGCAGCGCGATTCTGGCCGTGGACGCGTCCGTCTGGGCGATGCGCGAGGACGAAGCCATGGCGGCGATCGCGCGGCGGCTGGGGCACGCGGCCGATGGCGCGCGCTACCAAACTGAGGCCGCGGAGACGCGGAGTGCGATCCTAACAAGCCTGTGGAATGGCGGCGAAGGGATCTTCCTCAACCGCCGCCGCGATACCGGCGCGTGGGTGCGCTCGCTCAGCTGGTCGAGCTTTGTGCCCCTGGCTGAAGGCATGGTGCCGCGGGCTCAGGCTGTGCGCATGATCCGGGAGCACCTGCTCAACCCCAAGGAGATGCGCCCGCCCTTCGGCTTCCGCAGCCTCGCGGCAACCGATCCCTTGTACAACAACGACGCCATCATCAAGCCCTATTCGAACTGGCGCGGGCCGGTGTGGGTGAACGCGAATTTTCTCGACTGGATTGGGCTCAAGCGCTACGGGTTCAATGCCGAGGCGCACTGGCTCGCCGTGACGCTCGCCGGCGCGCTCGACCGCGACATTGCGCGCTGGGGTTCAATGCACGAGTGCTACGACGCGGAAACGGGCCTGGGCCTCGCGCCCACACCGGCGCAGTCGCCGAACGGGGTCTTCGCCGGGTTTGTGGGCTGGAATCTGCTGGCTGAAGACATGCTCGAGTGCGAGGTGACGGGCGCGCATTGCATGACGCTGGAAGTGAGCCAGAGGCGGTTCTAGGGCTGGTTGGATAAATACTTCCGCGGGCAAAAGAGAACATCCCTCAGGGGCTGAAGCCCGCGATTTCGTTGGCCCTTGTTCGGCACGACTGAAGTCGTGCCCTTTCACAAAGCCGTTTGTGCAAACCAGTTCTAACCCAGCGATTGGAGAATCCGCGCGAGCTCAGGTTCGTGCTCTTCAAGCGAGGCCACCAGCGCCAACTGCGCGCGGCAGCGGTCCAGGTTGTGCGCCGGGCGGTGGATTTTGAAGTAGGTGTCGCCGTTGAGATAGTCGGTGAGAAAGCGGAGGGCGAGCTCGTAAGTGATGAGCTTGCCGGCGACCACAAGCGAGTCTTTTTCCGCGGGCATGAGAAAGGAACCGGCGGCGCTCAAATAGCCGCGGGCAACGGCCTCAAAGAGCGCGAGGTCGACGCGGATGCGGGCGAGATCGGTCTCGTCTTCAGGAGACGGGCAGGTCATGGTGCGCACCATGTCGCCGAAGTCGTAGGCGGCCAGGCCGGGCATTACAGTGTCGAGGTCGATGACGCAGATGGCTTGGCCGGTGCGGTCGTCGAAGAGGACGTTGTTGCACTTGGTGTCGTTGTGGGTGACGCGCTCGGGCAAACCCGCATCGACAAGGAGCCCGGCGATGGATTGTCGGGCGCGGGCGAAGGCGATCTCGGCTTGCGTGTCGTGCACCCGGCCGGCCGCGTCGCGCGCGATGGCGTCCTCGAGGGCTGCGTAACGCTTCGGTGTGTGATGGAAGCCGGGAATGGTGTCGTGCAAGCGCGGAGGGGGCAGCGTGGCCAGCTGCTGCTGGAAGAGGCCGAAGGCGCGTGCGGCCTCGAAGGCCTGCGCGGGCGAGCCGATCTGATCGAGGGAAAATGTACTGTCAATGAAACGCCAGGCACGCCAGAGATGGCCGTCGCGGTCGGCGTGCAGAGCGCGGCCGCTGCGCGCGGGAATGAGCGCAAGCGCGCGCCGGTCGCGATCGGGCGAGCCGGCAAGCTGCGCGGCAAGATGCGCGGTGACGCGCGCGATGTTTTCCATCAGCACTTCGGGATTGCGGAAGACATGGGTGTTGATGCGCTGCAGGATGATGCGCGCAGGCGCGCCGGAGGGCGCGAAAAAGACGCGGTAAGTGTCGTGGATGTGGCCGTTGCCGTAAGGCTCGGCCCCAAGATACTCGCCCAATTCGCCTTCTGTCGCAAAGGCGCGCACCACTCCGGCGAGGTCCCGTGGAGGGTTCATGGCCAGAGGCGCTCAGGATAGGCGCCGGCGCGGATGAGGCGGCGAATATTCTCGACCACGCGGGGATGGTCTTCGCGGTAGGTGACGCCGAACCAGGCATCGCAGGTGCGCAGCACTTTGACGCGGGCCTGGCCGGCAGCGACGAGTTCGTTGACGGTTGAGGGAATGTAGCATTCGCGCTTGAGGTCGGTTGAGTTCGCGCGCAGAAAGGCCTCAAAGCGCTCGCGGAGCTGGGGAAAGACGCGCGGCGTGAATCCCCACATGTTCATGGAGACGGGCTCGTCGCCGGTGAGCGGGGTGATGCGGCCATCGGCGCCGGCGTTGCGAATGCCGGATTCGTCGCGCGCGATGGAAGTCATTTCCACCACGCTTTCGAGATAACCCTGCGCATCAATGCGGCAGACGCCGCGGGCCACGGAGCCGAACTCGGAGAGCGTGTTGCGCAGGATGAAGCCCACCATCGAGTACTCGCTCACGCCGGGCTGGAGATGCTCGGCGAGCAGGCGGTAGCTTTCCGCGCCGTAGAAATCGTCGGCGTTGATGGCGGCAAAGGGTTCATGGAGGGTGTCTGCGGCCATGAGGATGGCGTGCGTGGTGCCCCACGGCTTGGTGCGGCCGGCGGGGACGACGAAGGGGGCGGGAATCGTATCGAGCTCCTGGAAGACGTATTCGACGGCGACGCGTTTTTCAAAGCGCGCACCCACCGACTCGCGGAAAGGCTGCTCGATCTCTTTGCGCAGGATGAAGACCAGGCGGCCGAAACCGGCGCGGAGAGCGTCGTAGATGGAGTAATCGATGATGGCTTCGCCCGCGGGTCCGACGGGCTCAATCTGTTTGAGGCCGCCGTAGCGGCTGCCCATGCCCGCGGCCAGGATGAGCAAAGTGGGAGATGCGGCTGCGTGAGGCGTTGGGGAGTTCATGGGAGGACGGAGTCTTTTGTGCGCGAGCCGGTCACGCCAGTACCGGCAGCGTGGGCAGCGATCCCTGCTGTTTGGCTTCGGCGACCACGGCGTCAAGATGGTCGAGGACTTCCGGGACGGTCATGGTGTAAACCTGGCGCTGTGCATCGTAGCCGTCTTCAAGGAGCTGCTTGAGGTAGCGGCCGGCAACCTGCGCGGCGAGCTGGTCGGTGATGACCTTGTCCGAGCGTTTCTTCTGTTCCACCCAGGCGGTGCAGGGCAGGGCGATCCACAGGGGATGGCCGTTGACGTCGAAACGGATATCGACGGCGTCGGCGTGGCGCGTGGCGATGGCGACGATAGTGCCTTTCCAGCGGATGTGCAGGTCTTCTTGGGTCCAGCGGTCGGCGACGTGGAAGTCCTCGTACATGGATTCAGAGTAACAGGGAATAGGGAGTGGGGAATAGGGAGTAGAGGATGAAGGCCGGGCTGGCAGACTTGACGAACCGCGAAGATACGCGAACTTTTCATGGTTACGGCCCTATTGGGTGTGTGGGTGCTGATCGAGACGCACTGGAGCCCGTCGCGGCCCGGTGGACGCTCCGTTTGGGCCGCTGGTAAACTAGGAGGGTTCGCGCTCGCGCCTCCAATCCCTGTAGATCTCAGCCGTTCGAGCGCGCCCCAAAATCCATCAGCGAAGGATTCGAAGAGAACCGTGGACACACAAACCCGACATGCCCTGAAACAAGACAAACTTGCCCGGGCCGCCAAGAGCAGCGCCAGCTGGGTGGGAGAACATCGCACTGGCGTGCTGCGCTGGGTGATCGGCGCCGGGGTGATTGTGGTGCTGGGCGTGGCGGCGCTGGCGTGGTGGAACGTGCGCACGTCGGCGGCGGACCTGGCGCTAGGCCAGGCGATCGATCTCTACAACGCGCCGCTGGCCGAGCCGGGTGAGCCCCCGGAAAAGGGCACGTACACGACGGCCGAAGCGCGCGCCACCGAGGCCAATCGCGAGTTTGTGGCCGTGGCCCACAATTTTCAGTGGCTGCCGGAGGCGGCAAAGGCGGAGTATTTTGCCGGCGTGACCTACGCCGAGCTGGGCGAGAATGCGCAGGCGGAGACAGAGCTGAAGGCTGCGGCCGGCGCCTCCAGCCGCAATCTTGCCAATCTGGCCCGGTATGCGCTGGCCGGGGTGTATCACCAGACAAACCGCGACAGCCAGGCAATCGACCTCTATAACCAGCTCATTGCCAAGCCGTCGGAGACCGTCTCCGCCAGCGTAGCCCAGCTGGCGCTGGCGGATCTGTATGTTGCGGAAGGCAAGCAGAATCAGGCGCGGGCGCTTTGGGGGAAGATCAAGGACGCGAACCAGGATACCGCGGCGGCCACGATTGCCCAACAGAAGCTGACGGCGCGGCAGTAAGACGCACCGAGGCCGGGCGGCGCATTCCCCCTGAATCCCTGCCGCGCGGCGGGAGCCGCGCCGGGTGCGGACCGGTGGGCGGCGCATGCGTGAGCATTTTCCAATGCGCCTGCGTCTGGTATTGCATGAGCACCAGCCAGGCACTTTGCGCAGGTTGGATGGAGATACCGAACAGCGCCGCGGCCGAGGCAGCCCGCACCCAGGCGGAACAAGCCGCCCTTGCGGCCCTGGTGGACCAGTACGCCGGCGCCCTCTATCGCGTGGCGTTTTCGGTTCTGCGCAACCCTGCCGACGCCGAAGATGCGGTGCAGGAGACCTACCTGCGCGTGCTGCGGCACCGGGCCATGCTGGGCGAGGTGCGCGACCACCGCGTGTGGCTGATCCGCATCGTGTGGAATATCGTGCTCGACCGCAAGCGGCGGGCGAAGACGCGGCCGGAGACCGACGACGTGGCGGAGCTGGCGCGCGTGTTGCCCTCGAACGGGCTTTCTGCCGAGGAGATGGCGGCGGCGGCGCAGCATCACGCGCACGTGCTGGCCTGCGTGGAGCAACTGCCGGCCAAGGAGCGCGAGGTGCTCGCGCTCTCGGCTTTCGAAGAGCTTTCGAGCGTGGAGATCGCCGCGGTGCTGGGCATCACGGAGTCCAGCGTGCGCTCGCGGCTGTTTCGCGCGCGCAACCTGATGGCCGGCCTGCTCAATCATCAGCGGAGTTCCCACGCCGGGAGTTTGCGAT
>JASHUF010000259.1 GCA_030040175.1 Acidobacteriaceae bacterium | reverse complement strand
CGATCGCCAAGCGCATCCAGCAGGTCTCGGGCGAGGTGTTGCAGGTGCAGCAGGGCTCGCTCTATCCCGCGCTCCATCGCCTGGAGCAGCAGGGCTGGATCAAGGCCCGCTGGGCCGCGAGCGAAACCGGGCGCCAGGCCAAGTTCTATGTGCTCACTGCCGCCGGCCGCAAGCAGCTCGAAGCCGAAACCGCCAACTGGAGCCGCCTCTCCGCGGCGATCAATTTGATTGTGAGCGAAGCGTGAAGGGCGGGGACTGAGGGACTAAGGGAGCAGGGAGTAGAAATCCGATGTGCGGGAACTGGCGACCGGCTACTGTTTGCTGACCACTGACCACTGACCACTGATCACTGACCACTAAGGGAAAATGCGCTGGCCTCGCCAAATCGCCATGAAGCTCCGCATGCTGTTCGCGCGCGGCCGCGCCGGCGCCCAGCTCGACGACGAGCTGAGCTTCCATCTCGACCGGCAGACTGAGGAAAATCGCGCGGCCGGCATGAGCCCTGAGGAAGCGCGCGCAGCGGCCCTGCGCGTCTTCGGCAATCCTGCTTTGTTGCGCGACCAGACCCGCGCCTCGTGGAGCTGGGGGTGGATCGACCGGCTGGCGCAGGATTTTCGCTTCGCCACACGGCAGATATTTCGCGCTCCCGGCTTTGCGCTCATCGCGATTCTGACTCTCGCGTTGGGAATCGGCGCCAACACGGCCATCTTCAGCCTGACGCACGCGCTGCTGCTCGAGAGCCTGCCCGTGCCCGCGCCGAGTCAGTTGGTCCGTCTCACCCTCGACATGCACAACTCCCATGCCGAAGCCAATAACGCACCCCTCAATGTTCCATTTGTCGAATTTCTCAACCAGCATGGGCAGACCTTCAGCGGCGTCTTTGGCTGGTCGGTTTACGACTTCGTGCTTACGGAAGGCGGCGCGAGCCGCGGTTTTCGCGGCGCGACCGTCAGCGGCAATGCCTTTCAGGTGCTCGGTGTGCGTCCCGTTGCGGGCCGCCTGTTGACGCCCGCCGACGACCGGCCCGGCGGAGGTCCCGACGGATGGTCCGCGGTCATCAGCCATCGGCTGTGGGTGGGCCGCTTCCATGCCGATCCCGCCGTGATCGGCCGCCGCATCACCATCACCGGCCACAGCGTCACCATTGTGGGCGTTGCCCCTCAGGGCTTTGAGGGCATGGTCGTGGCGGAGCACCCGGACTTCTATCTGCCCATTGAGTTTTCCGCGGCTCTGAACAACAACGAAGCCAATCTTCACTCCGCTGCCGGGTTGTGGCTCACCACCTTTGCGCGGCTCAAGACCGGCGTCAGCCGCAGGCAGGCGCAGGCCGCGGTCAATACTCTATTTCCGGTGCTGCTCGATCACCTCATGCCGCCGGCAGTCCGTCATCTGCCGGTGGTGGAGCGATCCACGCTCGATGTGGACGACGCCCGCAGCGGCTGGACCGAGCTGCGCCTGGAGTACACGCAGCCCCTGCTGCTGCTCGAGATCCTGGCCTGCGTGGTCCTTCTCATCTGCTGCGCCAATCTCTCGGGACTGCTGCTGTCCCGGGCTTCAGCCCGCCGTCATGAGTTTGCCATTCGCGGGGCGCTGGGCGCCGGGCGTTTACGCCTTATGCGCCAGCTCTTCGTCGAGAGCCTGATGCTGGCAATTCCCGGCGCCCTGCTCGGCATCGGCCTCGCCTGGCTCGCCGGCCCGTGGATTCTGCACTCGCTCGACAACCGTCATTCCCAAATCCTTCTCTCACCCAAGCCGGATGCGGCGGTTCTGGCTCTCTCTGTCCTTTGCGCGTTCGTTTGCGCGCTGTTGTTTGGCACGGCTCCAGCGTGGGTCGCCGGACACACCAACATTGATGCCGCGCTCAAAACCTCCAATCGCCGCGCCGCCGCGGGCGGAGGGGCGACGCGAAGGCTCTTCATTCCCCTCCAGGTGGGTCTTTCGCTGACTCTCGTCGTTCTGGCTGGGTTGCTCGGCTCGAGCGTCGTCCGTCTGCGCATGGAGGATACCGGCTACCGCACAGAGGACGTTGTCTTCCACTACGCCGACTTTGGCCGGCTTCCGCAGAAGGGTGCTGCTCTCGTTGATCTCTACCGCCGTATTACCGCGCGCATGGAACAGATGCCGGGAGTGGACGCCGCCAGCGCCGTCTCCGTGCTTCCCTTTTATGGCTCGATTCGCGCGGACAGCCTCACCGCTGCGGACGATCCCGCGCGCGCCAAAACCACCGTTACCGACGTCAATGACATCGGGGCGGACTATTTTCGCGCCGTGGGCGTGCCTATCCTCGCTGGCCGCGATCTGCGCAACAACGACGAAGACCTCCACTCCTGCATGGTGAGCGAGAGCGCCGCGCATCTCTTCTTTCCCCATGGCGCAGCCGTCGGCAATACCATGCACCAGGTATCGCACGACATGCGCACCGGCACGGTCACCATCGACGATTGCCAGATCGTCGGGGTAGTGCAGGATACGAAGTACGATTCGCTGCACGAAGCTCCGCCGCCGATTCTCTACAAGCCTTATTTCGATGCGAGCGGACCGGTCGCCAGCCTGTACTTCGTGGTTCGCGCGCGCAGCGTCGCGGCCGCGGAGGCAGCCTACGAGCAAGCCCTTCACGAATTGGCCCCGGCGAGCCCTGAAACTGATCCTGCGACGCTGAGCGAGCTGGCCCGTGGCTCCATTGCCCGCGAACAATTGCTTTCCGTGGTCTCAGACTTTTTCGCCGCCCTCGGCCTCCTGCTCAGCGGTATCGGCATCTACGGCCTGGTGGCTTGGAACGTTGCGCAGCGCACCATGGAGATTGGCGTGCGCATGGCCCTGGGGGCGACGCGCGCCAGTGTCTTTCTCATGATTCTTCGCCAAACCACCTCGCTGCTCGCCATCGGCCTGGCCATCGGCGGCGTGGCCGCGTACTTTGCGGCGCGCACGGTCGGCAGCTTCCTCTACGAGACGCAGGCCGAGAATCCGGGCATGTTTCTGGCCTCGGCCGGAGTTCTCGTCGCCGTGGGCTTGATGGCCGCCACGCTTCCGGGGCGCCGCGCCGCGCGCCTCGATCCCATGCAGGCCCTGCGCACCGAATAGTCCAGCCGCCGGCAAGCGAGTTCTGCTTGCCGGGGTGGAAGTGAAAGCCGCCCTGCACCATGCAGAAGATGGATACACCTGCTCTGAAGCCGCACCAGGCGCGACGGAAGGCTCCGTCGCGCCCTTTCCACGTATGCCGGCCGCGCCAGCCCCGCTCATTCGTCAGCAGCGGACTGCGCTTGAGCTTACTGGACGGTGAGCGTCACAGCGGCGGAACTGGTCACCTGATGCGTCTGCGGAGTGGTAGAGGTAGACGAGCTCGACCCTCCGCCGCAGCCGCCAGCGGTGATGGCAACCATGATGATCAGCACCAAGCCGGCTATTAAGCCGATGCGCCTTGCTTTCCATCTACGTCTGGCCGCGACCAGAGGCAACAGCAGCAGGGGGAGGACAAGCAAGGCCGAACTGGCGCCGGGAAGCGTCTCCGTAAAGACCACCGTGATCACGTACGTTCCCGCCGGAGTCGTCGCCGAGGTTGCGATGGTCACCGTGGCAGAGGTGGCCGAATAACTGCATGTGGCCCCGCTGGGAAGATTCAGGCAGTTGACGGAGACATTCGTCGCCGAGGAGGGCAGGGTTACCGGATAGGTAGCCGAGGAGCCGGGAGCCACTGAGGCCGTCAGCGTTGTAAAAGAAGGAGGAGCGACAGACCCGGAGGTGGCCGAGTCCACTTCGAACTGAAGGACATTCGAGGTGCCCCCGCCCGGAGCCGGGGTTTGCACGGTGACGGAGGTGATCCCCGCGGCGGCAACTTCGGCCGCCGTCACCTGGGCGGTGAGCTGGGTTGCGCTGGCATACGTCGTCGCCAGCGCGGTCGATCCCCAATACACCGTCGAGCTGGAAACGAATCCGGAACCGTTCACGGTAAGCGTGAAGGCTGCGTTCCCCTCGGCGACAAGCGGCGGCGATAAACTGCTCAACGCCGGCACAGGATTGGCGGGAAGGTTGATGGTGTACGCGGCCGTGGCCACGGCGCTGGTGGTGTATCCGCTGGCCGTGGCGATGGCTTCGATGGTCTCCGACGAAGAGACGGTGATGGGGCCGCTATATTGGCTCGAACTGGTGGTCGGGGTGGTGCCGTCGGTAGTGTAGTAGATGGCCGCCCCGGACGTGCCGTCGGTAATAGTCACCGTCTGCGCGGAGCTGTATGTTCCCGCAGCGGGAGAGAACGTGGGCGTAGCCGCGGGCACCGCCACCACCAGTTGAAGGCCGTGCAGAACCCCGCTGCTGTCAGAATAACTGCCGGAGAGCATGCCGGAGGCGTTGATGCTGAAGCCGCCGGTTCCCGAGAGCGGCGCGCCGGTGATGGCGGATGCGCCGGTGGCGTCGAAGCTTGTGAACGTGCCGCTGCCGCTGAGCGGCTGGGAATAAATGAAGCCGTGGCCCAGGCCGGTGGAGTCCGTATAGATGCCCGCGATGTAGTTGCCTCCCGGATCGATGCTCATCCCCGCCGTTCCTCCGATCACCGAGCTTCCACTGGCAGTGGCCGCTCCCGGTACGTCGAAGCTGGTGATGGTGCCGCTGGCGGTGAGCACAAATCCGTGGCGCACGGATTCGGCGTCCGTGTAGGACCCTGTCACATCTCCTGCCGCATCGATGCTGACCGGGATCGTGCCGGTGGCCGACCCGGCGTTGGTGGTCGTTGAACCGGGCGGATCGAACGAGGTATAGACCCCGCTGGTGGCGAGCACAAAGCCGTGCACGTTGTTACTCGAATCGGAATAATCGCCCACAATCTCGCCTGACGCATTGATGTCGATCGCCTCGGTTCCCTGCTTGTCTCCGTTCCCGTTTTCGCCGGAGCCGGCGTCGGGTTCAGTCAGGGTCGTGATGGTGCCGTCGGCGGCGCGCAGGAAGCCGTAATAGGTCGAGGCCGAACCGGCGCTGCCGGTCGTATACAGGCCCACGATCTGTCCCGAATCATTGATCGCCAGCGGCGTCGTTCCCCGGTTGGCCGCCGAGGATGCTTCCGGCGCGTCGAACTCGGTCACGGTGCCATCGGCAGCCAGGCGCACGAACCCGTGATAAGCATGGTTGTCATCGACATACATGCCGGTTACGTCACCGTTGGTATTGATGCTGATGGGGATGGTTCCCTCAATTCCGGGCGAAGTCGATCCGGCATCCGGTGCGTCGAAGGTGGTAAAAGTGCCATCGGCCGCGCGGATAAATCCGTGGGTCACTCCCATGCTGTTCGAATAGACCCCTGTGATCGCTCCCGATGCATTAATCCCCAGGGCAAACGTTCCTTCGAGTTCGCTTGCACCTGCGCCCGGCGCGTCGAAGGAAGTGATGGTATACGACAAGCCGCTGTCTTCGCCCGTCCCTGACTCGGGGCGAGGGCTGAGATTGCCGGCCGGCCGCGGCGCCGGATGCCCAAAGAGCCGCGTCCAGCCTTGCCACAAACTCGATTTCGCCCATGTGACCCGGGCCATGTATACGGCGCCCAAACTCAGCATGGCAGCGCACAGCAGCGCGGCCGGACCGGCGCGCCGCAGCATTTCCGCGGTTTTGATCGCGGCGTGAATCGCATTTTGGCGCAACCGAAAACCTGCTCGAATGCGGTGTTTCATGTCCATTCCTCCCTGGTGCGGCCAAGCACACCTGCGGGGTGCGTTGGAACGCGCGATGATGCGGGGGAGTTGGAAGCCCGGGCAGCCCTTTTCGGGTCCGTGAAGTCCGGCCGCAGCGTGCCCCTCAAGAGAACTTCGCCACTCGCGCTTCCACTTGAAATGCTTAAGGGTCAGGCCGGCTTCTGCTCAAAGAAACGCATCGCTTCTCTGCCTGCGAACGGATTGCGCCTCAAAGCTCGAATGTCCCAGGGGATACCAGAGGCCCTGAAACCATCTGAACTCCAAATGATATAGGTGGGAAACTACCACAGGGCATTCTTGCCGTCAAGGGTAAATGGAGCCACTACAGCGGTTTTGAGGGTTGCTGTATCCCGAAGACGAGGCAGGGAAGGTTTTTCTTCCTCAGCAACCGGGACCCCCGGCCAGCGAGTTCTGCTTGCCGGGGCGGAAGCAAATGTCACCCGGCCCCAACTCCGGCCGAGCCGCCGATTTGCTGACTCGTTCTACTGGCTCTCCGGCTCGGCCGGCAGCGCCTTTGACGACTTCAAATGCGGCGCGTTCCCCTCCGCCGGCGTCTTCGGGGCTGCTGAGGCTGCGGGAATTGCCGGCGGCGCCGGCGGGAACGCCGGGCCTTTCTTGATCCCCAGGTCGCCGTTGTCTGAGCTCAACTGAATCGCCGGCCCGCCCGCTCCGATCTTTCCGCTCACCGTCTTCTCTTCGTCCCCGCTCACCGCCAGTCCGTAATCGGTCACAATGTCGCCGTTGCGGGTGTGCCCGTTCACGGTGGCATTGGCGTCCGGCGGCAGCGTGATCTCCACGTCGCCCTTGTCGTTCCTGGCTTCAACGTTGTACGAGCCGGCCGGCTCCACGCTGATGCGGCCGTCGCGGTCCTCCACCGTGCTGTCGCCGTAGATCTGGCTCAGGTCCACGTCCTTGGCGTGCGTGGTCACGTGCACCGCGCCCGTCGCCTCGGTCACGCGCAGGTCGTCGGAGTCCAGCGTCAGATCTCCGGGGAGCGCGGCCAGGTCCAGCGTGGTCACGGAGGTATGCAGGTGCACCGGCCCGCTGATGGTCTCCATGTGCACGTCGCCCGGAATGTCGCCGGTCTGCGTGACTGCGCCGTGAATCTCTGAGAGCGTAATGTCGTTCACGTCTCCCTGCAGGGCCAGGTCGCCGTGGATGTCGTGGGCCGAGAATTCGTCGTGCCTTCCGTTCGTGAAGTGGGCTACCACCGGCCCGGTGATGGAGTTGATCTGGATATTGCCCCGCGCGGTTACGTCGATCCCCGCGCCCAGCCCCGCGGCTACCACATCGTCCCAGCCGGAATTCACCGTCACCTTGGCCGTCTTCGGAACCGTCACCGTCAGGTTGACCTTTCCCTTGTCGTTGCCCTGGGACTTCAGAAGCACCGCCGTTCCGCTTACCGTCAGGTGCGGCGCCACCGCGTTCCAGATGTTTTTGGCATCGTTGTCGGAGTCAGCAAACGCCTCCTCGTGCGCTTGCACTTCGAGGTCCGGCCCGTCGCCCGCCGTCACGCTGACGTCCCCGTGCGGGTTCTCGATGTCCACCGTTGCATCCGCGGGAATCGCCGCGGTGATCGGCTGCGCATCGTTGTCGTGCTCCGGCATCCCGAAGTTGAAGAAACCGCCGTTGTCGCCGTTCCACTGCCACACCCACGGGCTCATGTGGTGCCAGCCGGACGCGCCGAAACCCAGAATCGCCAAAAAAATCAGCAGGCCCACAAAACTGCCCGTGCGCCGCACCGGCGTTTTGCGCCTCATGTCCAGCGCCCATTCGCCCAGCAGCGCCAGTCCCGCGCCGATCAGCAGCAGCGGCCACCAGTGCGCGTACCAGTCCCAGAACGAGCTCGCGCGGATGTGGCCGGAAAGCACGAGCAGCGCCACGATGCCGATGGCGATCAGAATCAGCGGCCCCACCATCGAC
>JASHUF010000027.1 GCA_030040175.1 Acidobacteriaceae bacterium | reverse complement strand
GCGAACCAGCCGAGATGCGTGCCGTCGTTGGAGCAGGTTCCGGTTTTGCCGAAGATGGGAAACTCCTGAAAATCCGTGCGCAAGCGCCGGGCGGTTCCGTACTCGACGGCGCCCGCCATGCCATCGACCATATCGGGCACGTAGCGGCTAATATCGAGCGTGCGCTTGATGCGCGGCTGGAAGCCGGCGATTTCCTCAGCAGTGGCGGGGTGTTGCAGGTAGTAGAGCGTGCCGCCGTTGGCAATGGCCGCCACGAAGGCTCCAAGCTGCAGGGGCGTGACCGAGACGCCCTGGCCGAAGCTGCACATGCGGCCCACGCCGCCTTCGTCTGCGGGAATCTCCTGGTCAGGGTATTCGCCCAACTGCTCACCGGGAATGTTATAGCCGGCCAGCTCGCCCAGCCCGAACTCCATGGCGTAGTGGCGAACGCGCTCAAAGCCCAGTTCCCTGCCCAGTTCCTCAAAGTAGAGATTATTGCTGCGCGCGAGCGCCTGAGTCATGTTCATGCGGAAGCCGTCGAGCTTGACCATGGTGTCACTCGTGACCAGCCCTTCAGAGAGCGCAGCCATGGCGACCGTGAGCTTGATGGTGGAGCAGGGCTCGGCGCCGGGCGAAAGCGCCAGCTTCTGGTTGACCATGGCGAGAATGCGGCCATTGGAGGGGTCGATGACGACCGCGGTGCCGTTGAGATCGCCGAGAGCATCGATGGCGGCCTGGCGCACGACCGGATCTTCGCCGGCGGTGAGGTCGCCTTCGCCGACCGGGCCCGCAAGCAGCGAGCGGGTGGTGTAGTGCGGGTAAGAATGCCGGCGCGTGCGCAGAGCGGTGCGGCGCAGATGCGCGGAGGCTGCGGAGTGAGCAGCGCGGGGGCGCACGGACGAGTGCGCCGGGGCTGCATGCGCGGAAGCGGAATGCGCGGCCGTAGCCGAGGCGCGATGTGCAGCGGCGCGATGGGTTTCGCTAAGGCGAGGTTCAGCGGTGCGGGCGTGATGAACTTTCTGCGGGGCGTCTAAAGCCCACGTGCGAATGCCGACAGCTAAAGCCGCGAGACCCAGGCCCATAGCCAAAACACGAGACACCTTCATCCGGCCAACTACCTTTCCAACTATGGATTTTCTCCCCGTACGCGGGTCCCTCGGGACCGCGCACTTGTTTTCTTATCGGCAGCGGACGCGCGCGCATCATTCCATGGTGCGGCAACGGTATCCTTGCGTTACAAGAATCTGCCTTTACTGAATTTCTAACGGGTCTGGCCAATCCCGCAAGCGCTTCCTGGGGCAACGGCGTCCTTTTGCCTAACTGAAGTTACCCCAGAGTAGTTCCCGCGGGTGCTGGAGCGCGTACAACTTTCAGGTGCCATGTCGTTACTATAAAGGGTCTTGCGCCCGTTTGGGAAAGGAAAAAGCGCGAAGAAGACTTCAGAACTTCAAGCGGCGCAGAAACGCCGGAACATCGAGATCGCGCTCGGGCTCACCGGGGTTTTCGGCGAAGGCGGCGGGTGCAGGCGGCGTGGCTGGCTCCTTTTGCTCAGATACGGGAAGAGGGCTGCGAGGAAGGTCACCTGCGCAATCGCGCATGCGCTCGGGCGCGGCGGGTGCGGCCGGCTCCATGGCGGTCTCCGCTTTGGAGGGCGCGGCCACGGTGACCGTGGTGGCCACGGCCGGCGCGGCGGAAGCGAAGAAGATGGCTTCGCTGGAAGCGGGCTCGGATTCTTCCTGGCTCAAGAAGCGCGGCTGCGCCGGCCGGGATGCAACTTCGGGCGCAGGCTCGCGCATCCAGGCGCCGGCGGCGACCACGGGCAGGGAGACGACCGGCGTCTCTTCCACGTTGAGCATGCGCGCGCGGCGCTCGGGCATCTGATCGCGGAAGCCGGTGGCGATGACGGTGATCTTCACTTCCTCGCCCATCTTTTCGTCGAGGACGGCGCCGAAGATGATGTTGGCGTCTTCATGGGCGGAGGTCTGAATGAGGGACGAAGCCGCGTTCACCTCGGAGAGCTTAAGGGAACTGGAGCCGGTGATGTTGATGAGGATGCCGCGTGCGCCGTCGATGGCGCCGGCCTCGAGCAGCGGCGAAGCCATGGCTGCCTGTGCGGCTTCCACGGCGCGATTTTCTCCCGCGCGGACGGCGGTGCCCATCACCGCGTGGCCCATGCCCGCCATGGTGGTCTTTACGTCGGCAAAGTCGCGGTTGATGATGCCGGGGATGGTGATGATGTCGCTGATGCCCTGCACGCCCTGGCGCAGCACGTCGTCGGCAATGCGGAAGCTCTCGAAGAAGCCGGCGTCCTTGGCCACGGCCAGCAGCTTCTCATTGGGAATCACGATCATGGTGTCGACGCTCTCGATTAGCTCCTTGAGGCCGCGCTCGGCCTGCTGCAGGCGGCGCTTGCCTTCAAAGGCGAAGGGACGGGTGATAACGGCGACGGTGAGGATGCCCATCTCGCTGGCGAGCGAGGCGATGACGGGAGCAGCGCCGGTCCCCGTGCCTCCGCCCAGGCCGGCGGTGACGAAGACCATGTCCGCGCCTTCGAGGGCTTCGATGATCTTTTCCGAGTCCTCGAGCGCGGCGCGGCGGCCAACGTCAGGATTGGCGCCCGCACCCAGGCCGGAGGTGAGACGCACACCGAGCTGCAGCTTGACCGGAGCCTGAGAGAGCTTGAGGGCCTGCACGTCGGTATTGGCGGCGATGAACTCAACGCCCTCCATGTGCGCCTGAATCATGCGATTGACGGCGTTGCCTCCGCCGCCGCCCACGCCGATGACCTTGATGCGCGCACCGCGCGGCGTTTCCTCGTGATATTGAATGCGCATGACTCCGGCTTCCTTTACCGCCTCCATGGCCGCTCAAGCCTCCCCTCTCGTTAGAACGCTAAACTCGCTGCTTCTTCCGTGCACGAAAAACTTCCGCCGGCGCACCATCCTTGGAACCCTCGCTTCTCAATAACTCGCGGCAAAGAGCTCGCGAATCTTCGCGCGCAGGCTCGAATCCTCCGCGGCGCGGGTCATGCGCGTGCGCTGCGCATATAAAAGCATGCCGACTGCGGCGGCGTAGCCCGGATGGGTGAGCCCGGCGGGCATGTGGGAGATGCGCACCGGGGTGCCCGTGCGCGCCGGGACGCGCAATTGGCTCTCGGTAACATCGAGGATGCCGGACAAGAGCGACCCGCCGCCGGTAAGCACGCAGCCGGCTCCGAGTGCATCGAATACGCCGCCGTGGCGCAGGCTCTCGCGGACGAAGTGCATGAGCTCGCGGGCGCGCGGCTCGAGAATCTCTGCCAGCGTGCGCAGGGCGAGCCGCTGCACCCGGGGTCCCCAAGACGCGGCATTGGCTTCCTGGGGCGAGGGATGGGGACTGGCGATTTCGATTTCGGCCAGCTGCGGCACGGAGGTGACCACGCAGTTGCCGTGCTCGAGCTTGAGTTCCTCGGCCTGGGCCACGGGCAGTTGCAGACCGATGGCAAGATCGTTGGTGAAGTGCGCGCCGCCAATGGGAATGGAGGCGGTGTGCGCGGCCGCGCCTTCGAAGAAGACGGCCAACTCCGTGGAGTGGGCGCCAATATCGAGCAGGCAGACGCCGAGCTCGCGCTCGTCGGCGGAAAGCGTGCACTCGGCAGCGGCGATGGATTCGAGGACGGCTTCAGTGACTTCAAGGCCGGCGCGGTTGGCGCAGGTGACCGTGCTCTGGAGGGCGGAGCCGGAACAGGTGGCGATGTGGAGATCGACCTCGAGGCGGGCGCCGATCATGCCCACGGGATCGAAGATGCCGGCCTGATGGTCGAGGATGAACTGGCGCGGCAGCAGGTGAAGAATCTCGCGGTCGGGGGGGCGTTCCACGGCGCGGGCGCGCTCCACGGCGGTGCGCACATCCTCGCGGGTGATCTCGCGCATGCGGCTGCCGAGCTCGAACCCGCCGTTGGTATTGAGGCCGCGAATGTGCGGGCCGCCGACGCCGACGACGCATTCTTCAATGTTGACGCGGGCCGCGCGCTCCGCCTGCTCGCTGGCGGCGCGCACGGCTTTGGCTGCGGACGCGAGCTCGGCGATGAGGCCCTTGCGCATGCCCGTCGAATCCGCCTGGCCGTGGCCGCGGTAGCGCAGCACGCCTTCGTTCACGTCCGCAGCAAGAACGCGCGTGTGCGCGCTGCCCACATCGAGAACCACAATGAGGTTGTCCTGCTTCGGGTTCATGGGCTCAAGCGCCTCCGTCCGCGGCGGAAGCGGGCTGTGCCAATGAATCGGCCAAGCGCAGGCGGAGATCGAGGGCGGCGCGGGGCGACTCCACGCGGCGCTTTTTCTCAGCGGCCGCCTTGTGCTTGGCGCGGGGAGAGGATTTCGCATCGGCCTTCGGCCCGGCGTCGGGAGCGGAGGCTGCGGGCTCGCCGGCGGCCGGCTTGGCGTCAGAGGCGTCCGCACCTGCGGAGTCATCGGCGGCTTCCTTGCCCGAGGCCATCTGCAGCACCACCTGCTGCTCGTAGCGCAAGTCGACCGCGGCCAGATGCGGATACTGCTGGCGCCACTCGGCAATGTGCGCCTTGTAGCGCAGGTAACGCTCGAGAAAGCGATCTTCGCCGAAGTGCGCGAGAATGTCGGCGCCCTGCTCGGGCATGAGCACGCGGGCGTCTTCGGGATCGGTGAGGTCGATCTCCGGGATCTGCTCGGAGTAGTGCTGGCCCGTCGAGTCGAGATCGCCCATCATGCGCAGATAAACGGCCATGCGCGCCTTGCGCGAGGGCGCGGGGTCGCCGCGGTCGATGCCGGTAATCACGGGAAACGAGTAGTGGTGGCGGGCCATGGCGGCCGGAGCCATGGTGAGCAGAACGCCGTCCGCATCGACGAGACCGATCTGGTTGCCGATGCGCGTGAAGGCCACGGGCTTGCGCTCGACCACCGAGACCTGAATCCGGTCAGGAAGCAGGCGCATGACGGTGGCGTGCTCGATCCAGGGGATTTGCTCGAGCTGTTTGCGGCGCAGGTCGAGTGGCACGAAGAAGATGTTGCGGCCAATGTCTTCGCCGAAGACGGGAAGCATGTCGGCGCGGGTGACTTCGGTGAGGCCGGCGGCCTGGATTTGGGCGGCGCCGTCGATGCGGAAGCGGGCGTCGCGCTCCAGCAGGCTGCGCAGCAGGAGCGCGCAGGTGGTCAGGCTACCGAGAACCGTAAGGGCGGAAAGAGCGAGAAAGATGCGGCCGGTCCTGCTCGCCGGGCGCCACCAGCGGCCCTGAGGCGTAGACGGATAGGAGCTGCGACCCCGCTCTTCGTGGTCGAGGTCCTCCATGTCGGCTTCCATGTCGAGCGGCATGCCGGGGCTGCTGCGGCGCATGCGCCCGGGGAGCGGCGCCTCCGCCGTGGCGGACTGCATGCGCCGCGCACGCAGCGGCGCAGGAGGCTCGTCCTCCCAGAGCATGGGGCGGTTTGAGTAATTGCCTTGATTCGTCACGCCGGAGCGCGGGTCGTGAGAAGTCGCCAAGCTTCACTATAGCCTGCGGTTGGCGCGGGTTTGCGTGTGCGCGGCAGGAGGGGAATCCGGGGGGTTACGGGTTTGAGCAGAGCAGGAAAAAGGAGTCAGACAAGGGCGAATATGAATTCCGCAATGCTTGACATAGAACGCGATACGTTATACTCTGAACGGGATGATCCAGAGCTTCAAGGACGGCGACGCCAAGGAGCTCCACGAAACGGGCTCGAATAAACGGTGGACGGGGATTGAGAGAGTTGCGCGTCGCAAGCTTGACCAACTGGAAGCTTCGATCAGCCTGAGCGATCTGCGTGTTCCACTTGGAAATCGTTTGGAGGCTCTTAAGGGCGATCGAATCGGACAACACAGCATCAGGATCAACGATCAATATCGCATCTGCTTCGTCTGGAGAGTCGACGGGGCGCACGAAGTTGAGATCACGGATTACCACTGACAGAAAGGTACGGAACGGAAAGCATGACTATAAATAGACCCGCCTCCGGGTGGAATCTCCAGAGGGTCAGTACCCATCCCGGCGAGGTGTTGCGCGAGGAGTTTCTCGTCCCCCTTGGTATCTCGCAGAACGCCCTCGCGCTGAAAATGCGCGTACCGGCAACGCGCATTGGCGATATCGTGAAGGGCAGGCGCGCAATTACTCCCGAGACTGCGCTGCGGCTGGCGCGCTTCTTCGGCAACAGCGCGGAGTTCTGGCTGAACCTGCAGCAGATGTACGATCTCTCCAAGGCGCGGCTGGAACTGAAGAAAACCATTGAGAGAGATGTGGAAGCATACGCCGCATCCCTCGTAAGGTAAGCACGCATCCCGAGCGGTTGATGGCGTTAAAGCAAAGCGGACCGGAAACAGTAGTCCACGCTTAGCTCAGGCGCCGGCGGCGCGCACGCAGTTGCGGCCGGCGGACTTAGCGGCGTAGAGGGCGGCATCGGCGGCGGCGATGATCTCGTTGACGTTGGCGCCTTCCTTCGGGATCGCGGTCGCGCAGCCGATGGAGACCGTGACCACGCCGTGCGAACTGCCGCCGTGGGCCATTTCCAGCGCGAGGATGGATTTGCGCAGGCGCTCGGCGGTCTGCTGCGCACCGGCCGAGTGAGTGCCGGGGAGAATGACGGCGAACTCTTCGCCGCCGTAGCGCGCCACAGTATCCGACGAGCGGCGGGAGATTTCGGCGGCGATGCGCGCCACCGAGCGCAGGCAGCTGTCGCCTTCGAGGTGCCCGTAAAGATCGTTGAAGACCTTGAAGCGATCCACGTCGATGAGCAGCAGCGTGAGCGGGGAGCTGTGCCGACAGGCGCGGTGCCACTCCTTCTGCAGAACATGATCGAACTGGCGGCGATTGGCGACGCCGGTGAGGGCGTCGACGGTGGCCAGCGCCTCCATGGAGGTGGCGAGCTGGCGGTAGCGCTCTTCGCTCAGGCCGGCTTCCGCGTGGGCGCGCTTGAGGTCGGCGAAGACGATGGCGACCACGCTGACGCTCAGGACCGCAGTGGCGAGAAAGAGCTGCAGGATGAGGATGCGGTTTTCGAGGCTGGGATCGACGAGCTGGGCCAGCGGCCCTCCGCGCGCGGAGATGGTGAAGCGCGTGCCGATGGCCGCGACCACGCAACAGCCGAGCACGCCGCCGCTCAAGCCCAGACGCACGACGAGAAAGAGCAGCGGAGGAAGGAGGAGGAAGAGCCAGGGAAAATCGGAGCGCGAAAAGATGAGAATTGTGGCTGCGGCGATCATGAGCAGATACAACAGGGTATTGAGCAAATGACCGGGCTGGAAGAGCTCGCGGGTTTCGCGGCGGGCGAGGCCGAGCACCAGCGGGACCACGACGCTCATGCCCAGCGCGCTGGCCGGGAACCAGCGCAGAGCCACGGCCAGGTGCGCGTGCACCGCAAGGCGGAGGATGATCCCGGCCGCCAGGCTGGCCACGAATGGACCAAGAAACACGGCAAAGGCGACGAAGCGGAGAAGCTGCTTCTGGTGGGTGAGATCGACGCGTCCTTTGATGGAGAGACCGACGCCGTAGACGGCGATGGCGGTCTCGCCGGTGTCGCAGGCTGAGAGCAGGATCACAGCCCAGAGAGGATCGCGAAAGAGGAGATGGGCGGCCACGTTGCCCACGTAGCCCGCGGCCAGCAGTTGCGGCCAGCGGCGCTGGCGGTCGAGCAGGAGCACGGAGGCCAGCGCGGCGTTGGCCCACCAGATGGCGGGCACATGACCGGCGCCGCGGCCGCTCGCCAGGCCCACCAGGGCGAGCGCGGCCGTGAGCGCGACCACAAACACGAGTTTGAGCCCGAACTTCAGGGGCACGGCGAAGAGCACTTCCGCAGCAAGGAGTCTTGTCTCTACCTTAACGGGAAATGCGCCGGATTGCATTGGCGAAATGGTGTCATGCGGCCCTGGGCGATTCTTCGAGCGCGGCGAGAATGTGGGGCGGGAGCTGGCCCACGCTGCCGGCGCCGAGGGTGAGGATCAGATCGCCTTCGGCGGCAGAGGCCGTGACGGCGGCCACGGCGGAGGAAAAATCGGGAGCGAACTCGACGCGCGGCCCTTGAATGCGCGCAGCGAGCAACTCTGCCGTGACGCCGGGGATGGGTGCCTCGCCGGCGGCATAGATGGGCAGCACGACGACGGTGTCGGTGGCGGAAAAAGCCCCGGAGAACTGGTCCAAGAGGTCCGCGGTACGCGTGTACCGGTGCGGCTGGAAAACGACGTGCACGCGGCCAGATCCGAACTTTGCGCCGTAGTCGCGCGCGGCGGCGAGCGTGGCGCGAATCTCGGTGGGGTGGTGGCCATAGTCGTCGACCACGGTGATGCCGCGCACCACGCCACGCCGCTGGAAGCGGCGATCGACCCCGCGGAAGTGCGCGATGCCCGAAGCGATCTGTTCCGGCGCAACCTCGAGCTGGCAGGCAACGGCGACGGCGGCGGTGGCGTTGAGGGCGTTGTGGCGGCCGGGGACATGCAGGTCGAAGGGGCCGAGCAGCCCGGCAGCGGTGTGCACCCGGAAGCGCGTGAAGCACCCCTGCGGAGCGCAGGCGGCTGCATCGAGAAATTCGAGACGGAAATCGGCCTCCACGTCCTGGCCGTAGGTGAAGACGCGGCGGCGGACCTCAAGAAGAATTTTTTTGAGCTGCGGATTGTCGAGGCAGACGGTCACGGCACCGTAGAAGGGAACGCGGTCCATGAAGTCGAGGAAGGCGCGCTCC
This sequence comes from Acidobacteriaceae bacterium, assembly GCA_030040175.1. GTDB lineage: Bacteria > Acidobacteriota > Terriglobia > Terriglobales > Acidobacteriaceae > Telmatobacter. The sequence continues at coordinate 229 of JASHUF010000027.1, read as the reverse complement.
ACATCGGCCATGTCGCGGTAGCAATCCATGTGTTCGCGGTCGAGATTGGTGACCACGGCGAGGATGGGCGAAAGCTTGAGGAAGGAGCGGTCGCTCTCGTCGGCTTCGGCCACGAGATACTGCGTGGTGCCGAGGCGGGCATTCGAGCCCAGCGCGTCCACGCGGCCGCCGACGACAACGGTGGGGTCGAGGCCGCCGGCTGCAAGCACGCTGGCCACCATGGAGGTCG
>JASHUF010000258.1 GCA_030040175.1 Acidobacteriaceae bacterium | reverse complement strand
GGCGTGTTGCTCGCTCCCGAACTCGCCACACTCACCGTGGCGGAATAAGTTCCAGCAGAGAGGCCCGAGATACTCGGCTGGTTGGAGATAGTATAGGGCGCCGAGCTGCCCGTTACACTCGTCGAGAGCCAGCCGCTGCCGCTGCTGTAGTTGATTGAGGTTGTCGGGGAGGCTAGCGTACCGCCCCCGGAGTTGCTCACGGTCACGTTCTGCGAAGATGGATTCGATCCTCCCGCCGTAGCACTGAAGCTGAGGCTGGTTGGAGATAGCGAGATAGTAGGCGAGCTCGACGAGCCAACCTGCAGCGTGACAGGAAGGTTCACCGGCGAGTTGCTCGCTCCCGAACTGGAGACCGCAATCGTGGCGTTGTAGGTTCCGAGAGACAGGCCGCAGGTATTTTGGAAGACGACTGCCAACGTATAGGGTGCCGAGCTGCCCGTGATCGACGGATTCAGCCAACCGTTTCCCTCGCTGTAGCTGGTCTGGAATGACGGCGTCGCCAAAGTGCCGCCCCCGGAGTTGCTGATGGTGACGTTCTGGGTAGACGGATTGCCGCTGCACGCGCCTGACATGCTGGCGCTGACACTGGTCGGCGAGAGCGAGATAGCGGGCGAGCCCGAAGAATTCACCGTCAGCGTGACCGTATAGCTCTGCGGCGTGTTGCTCGCTCCCGAACTCGCCACACTCACCGTGGCGGAATAAGTTCCAGCAGAGAGGCCCGAGATGCTCGGCTGGTTGGAGATAGTATAGGGCGCCGAGCTGCCCGTTACACTCGTCGAGAGCCAGCCGCTGCCGCTGCTGTAGTTGATTGAGGTTGTCGGAGAGGCCAGCGTGCCGCCCCCGGAGTTGCTCACGGTCACGTTCTGCGAAGATGGATTCGATCCTCCCGCCGTTGCGCTAAAGGTAAGGCTGGTTGGGGATAGCGAGATGGCCGGTGAGCTCGGCGTCCCAACGTTTAGCGTGACAGAAAGGTTCACCGGCGAGTTGCTCGCTCCCGAACTGGAGACCGCTATCGTGGCGGTGTAAGTCCCGAGAGACAGGCCGCAGGTATTTTGGAAGACGACCGCCAACGTATAGGAGTTGCCGCTGCCGGAAATTGACGGATTCAGCCAGCCGTTTCCCTCGCTGTAGTTGGTCTGGAATGTCGGCGTCGACAGGGTACCGGTCCCGGAGTTGCTGATGGTGACGTTCTGGGTAGCTGGATTGCCAGCGCATACCCCAGACATGTTAGCAGTGACGCTTGTTGGTGAGAGCGTGATGGTCGGCGAACCAAAAGCGCACGAGGTTGATGCCAGAACCAACGGGAGGAGCGTGAGCGAGAGTAAGCGCAACTTCCGCATTCCAAGTCTCCTTACAGGCGATTTCCAAATCGGCCTTTCAAATTGCAGATGATTCTAGGTTGGTCAATCGATGGGTTGATAAGGTCTTTACGGCAGAACGGTGCGGGTCTTTACGGAAAATGGGGGGTAAATCTTATCCGTCCGGCGTTATGGCACCCTTTCGTTTCAATTATTTGCTTTCCGCGGCGCGAGAAGGTAGGAAGTTTGCCAAGGGGAGGGGTATAATCGCTTTTTTCGGCTGGAGATCCAGATGAGCGTGTCGCTACAGGAACGTGACCATGAGGATCTGAGCGTACCCGCGAAGAAAGCAATCGGCGAACAACTGGACCGCCTTCTGGCAAGTCCGTATATCAGCCACAGCAAGAGATTTCCCAACTTCCTGCGCTTCGTTGTAGAACACACTCTGGCCGGAGAAGCCGACGACATCAAGGAACGGACCCTGGGTGTTGAGATATTCGGTAAGGATGCCAACTACGACACCGCCCTCGACCCGATTGTGCGGGTGACGGCTGCCGAGATCCGCAAACGGGTGGCGCAGTACTATCACGATTCCGTGCACGACGAGGAGCTGCGCATCACTCTGCCGCCGGGATCGTATATTCCGCAGTTTCACAGCCCAAAGGGCAAAAGCATTCATGGGCTTCCGGAGATGGATCCGTTTCCAGCGGGCACGCCGGAGCACGTGCCGGCTACGCAAGCTCGCCGCAGGTGGGTGCTGGCAGCAGTTGGGGTGGCCGCAGCCGGACTGCTGGCCTGGGGCACAGTCGTGTTTTGGCAGCGGGCCAACCGCGCCGCGGTCGATTTCTTCTGGCAGCCGGTATTAAGCTCCAACGGACCTATATTGATATGCGTTGCCGAACAGCCCAATGGCTTCGCGCCCAACGTGCTGAACCCGAGCAATATCCCCTATCAGGTTGTGCCGGTCAATACTGGGACGTCGGCGGGGATCGACGACCTGAGCGCCGCCATCAGAGTAGCCGGCGTTCTGCAATCCAGCGGGAAGCAGTACACGCTGAAGGCCGAGGGAGCCACGGCCCTTGACGACCTTCAGCACGGTCCTACGGTCTTTGTGGGCGCCTACGACAACAGGTGGACACTGCGCCTGACCAATCCGCTGCATTACCGCTTTGCAAACGACGCCGACATGACCCACCAGTGGATTGTGGACAGTACGGCTCCGGATAAGGCACGCTGGATGATCGACCGTGGCGCGCAAATGGCCAGCAACAACTATCGGGACTATGCGATCCTGGCGCGATTTACCGACCCTAACACGGGCAAGCTGGCGGTGATATTGGCGGGGATCGGTCCCGGCGGTACGCGCGCGGCCGGGGAGTTCATCACCGATAGCGCCTATTTGACCCAGCTGATGCGCGCTGGGCAGGAGGCCGGCGATAAGAAGAACATGGAATTCGTTATAAGCACGCAGATCATCGATGGCGAGCCGGGCACTCCGAGGTTGGAAGCCAGTTACTTCTGGTAATTCCGCTTTGAGCGCGCGCAAGCATGCCGGACACTCCCGAGCAGTATGCGCGATCGTTATTTCACCTTGTCGCCAAGGCGTCGTAGGACTCTGCGCGCGGTGTTCAATGGCCTGTGTTGCATCGTGCGCGCCGGCGGACGGTGGTCTATCGGCAGAAACGACCCTGGATTCGCACCCGGCGGGGAGACTCCGCCACAAGCCGATGGCTCGGTACAAGAATTTTACCCCCCCTTTCCGTAAAGACCCTCGCCATTCTGCCGTAAAGACCTTTTCAACCCCTAGATTAAGCGGTCTAGGATGGTCTTCGATCCGAACGCCCGATCGCGAGGGGCCCTCTGAGCCATGCGCTGCATGATGCGCTGAAGTCCTGAACCGATCTCGCCTAAGATCGATCGGAGGTCTTGAAGTGTGATCGTGCCCGCGCAAACCGTACCCCTTTTAAGACAAACCCCGCGCAACCTGGGCCGAAAAAACGGCGCTGGGGAATCGCTTTCCAATCGAGCCTACCAACAGATTCGGGATGAGATTCTCAGCGGAGAGCTGTCGATAGGCGACGTCCTGTCGCGGAGGCGGCTCGCTAAGCGGCTCAACATGAGCTTCGTACCCATTACCGAGGCTCTAAAATGCCTGGAGACGGAGGGACTGGTTGAAAGTCTCCCCCGGATTGGAACGCGAATACGCATACCCAGCGAGCAGGACATCCGTGACAGTTACGTCATCCGCGAGGCTCTGGAACCGCAGGCTGCAAGATTGTGCGCGCAGAACATCACTGCCGAGGAGAAAGAGCAGCTTCGCACCAGCGCGCGGCATCTGGATGAACTGCACAAAATGTGCGCACTGGAACCGGAGGACTCGCGATTCCTGTTCTCTGTACGCACCTGCCATATGCAATTTCATATGCGCATCACAGAACTGGCTCGCTGCCCGGGTCTTGGCCGTGCCATTGATAAAGAGCAAATTCTTCTCTTCAACTGGCTCTACGGTATGTTTGCTCACCGGCACACTCGGCCGGAGGAATTTCACACCACGTTAGCCGAAGCTTTGTGCAGCGGCGATGCGCTGGTCGCGGAAGCCGCCATGCGGGCACACGTGCGCTATGGCCTGGATCAGGTGTTGGAGCGTCTCGGAAACCACGATGGTGAGGCCTCCTGGCGGTTGAAGGGCAACAATTTCGAGAAGAACGGCAAGAAGCCGGAGAATGGCTTGCGCAGGCGAGGCACATAGTCTCAATATGCGGAGCAAAGGCGGCCCTTCCGTGTGTCCGGTGAAGGTGCCATGGGGATTTTGGTGTCGCAGTTCCGGGGAAGGGTGCAGGCCATATTTAGAGCGCAGGGACAATGCTGAATTGCTGCACCAGACGAGACCCCGCCGCTCCACTCAAGCTCAATGCGATCTGTTCCGGCGCCATCTCCGGCGGCGCATGCGTCGAACGCGCCGTTGTACGGAATTCGGCAGACGCTGCGCAAAGATACGTTCAACGGTATAACGCGATTTCGTCGTTGTTTTTTTGAGGGGAAAATGGGCTTCTGCAAAGACACAACACGCATTCCAAATCCGGGAAGGACCATTAGGAATAGCTCTCTTGGCCGCACATCTCGACTGGTTCTCATGTCGCTGCTGCTCGCCGCGCCCGGTTCGCTTCCGGCCGCTGCCCAGGGGTATTGGGCGCCCAACGCTCAGCTTGCTTCAAAGGAAGTGAATGCCCGTGTTGAAACGCTCCTGAAGGAGATGACGCTCGACGAAAAGATCGGGCAACTGGTGGTTTATTCGGACGGCTTTGCGACTGGCCTGAATGCCTCAAACCTCACTTATGACGACCTGATCGCCAAGGGCCAGATGGGTGGAATGGTGAATGTGGTGGGCGCCGAACAGACCAATTACTACCAGCACATTGCCATGGAAAAGTCGCGCCTTCACATACCCCTCCTCTTTGGGCTGGACGTCGTCCACGGAGACCACACCGTCTTCCCGATACCGCTTGCCGTGGCCGCAAGCTGGGATCCCAAGGCGGCGGAAATTGTAGCGCGCACGGGAGCAGCGGAAGCTCGCGCCGACGGCATTGACTGGGTATTCTCGCCCATGGTGGATATCGCCCGCGATCCGCGCTGGGGACGCATCGTCGAGTCAAACGGCGAGGACCCCTACCTGGGTTCTGCAATGGCGCGGGCATGGGTAAGGGGCTATCAGCAAGACGATCTTTCAAAACCCGACTCGGTGGCGGCCTGCGTGAAGCACTTTGCCGCTTACGGCGCGGTCATCGCGGGCCGCGAGTACAACGCCGCGGATATGAGCCCAATCACGCTCCGGCAGGTGTATCTGAAGCCCTATCTGGCTACGGTGAATGCCGGCGTGGCCACGGTGATGAGCTCCTTTAATTCGATTAACGGCATTCCCGGCACGGCCGACCCATTGACGCTTACTGAGATTCTGCGCAAGGAGTGGAGATTCGACGGCATCGTGGTCTCGGATTGGGGCGCGGTGGCCGAACTGGTGAACCACGGCGTTGCCGCGAATGGCCCGGTCGCGGCGCGCAAGGCCTTGGAAGCCGGTGTAGATATGGATACGGAAAGCAACCTCTATGGCCCCACGCTCGCCGCGCAGGTGAGAGCAGGGAAGATGCCGGAATCGGTTGTGGATGAAGCCGTGAGGCGCGTGCTTCGCGTGAAGTTTGCGCTGGGATTGTTTGACCACCCCTATACCCAGCCGGGACCGAAGTACGAGGCCGCGCCGGCGCGCCGCGAGTTGGCGCGCAAGGTAGCCGATGAGGCCATAGTTCTGCTCAAGAACGATCCTGTCAAGGGCATTGGAGCGCTGCTGCCGCTCAGCCCCAGGACGAGGAAAGTCGCCCTGATCGGCCCCATGGCGGACAACCAAATTGAGATGCTCGGTGCTTGGTCGTACCAGGGCGACCCCAAGGATGTAATAACGCTGAAAACGGCGCTTGCGGCGCAGCTGGGCAACCGGCTGCTCTACGCAAAGGGCTGCGGGTTGCTTTCCGGCGAAGACGAAAAGGTGCTCGATCAGGCCAGTTTTGGCGTGCCGGCCGCGGCCGAGGAAAGTTTGCCGGCTCCTGACGATGCAAAGACAATCGCCGAAGCGGTGGAGACAGCGAAAAAAGCCGATCTTGCCATTGTTGCGCTGGGTGAGCCTACGCGCTGGATGGAGGGTGAAGCCGCAAGCCGCGTTCACCTCGGATTTACCGGGTCGCAGGAAAAACTGCTGGAGGCGGTGGTGGCAACCGGCAAGCCGGTGGTTCTGGTGGTGCTGGCCGGTCGTCCGTTTGTGCTCAAGTGGGCAGCCGCCCATGTGCCGGCGATCCTCGAGGCATGGAGCCCCGGCATTGAAGCAGGGCCCTCCGTTGCCGATGTGCTGTTCGGCCGCGTCAATCCTTCGGGCAAGCTGCCCGCGAGCTTTCCCCGCGCAGTGGGTCAGGAGCCGCTTTATTACGCTCAGCTTCCAACGGGCATGCCGGCGCAGGGCGACCTGAGCCACATGCCGCGAAACGGGGAAGAGAAATTAGTTTCGCGCTATATAGATGAGCAGAATTCGGCGCTGTTTCCGTTTGGCTGGGGATTGAGCTACACGACCTTCAGCTTCTCCAAGCCGACGGTGAGCCGGGCCGCCGTTCCTGTCAACGAGATTCTGGACGATCACAAGCCGGTGACCATGGTGGGCGCTGACGTAACCAACACCGGCAGCGTGGAGGGAACTGAGGTGGTGCAGCTCTATATTCGCGACACGGTGGCGAGCGTGGAGCAGCCGGTCAGGGAACTGGAGGGCTTCGCGCGGGTTACACTTGCGCCCGGCCAGACCAAGCATGTGGAGTTCCCTTTGGGGTTCAACGAGCTGAACTTCTACGACGCGGAACTTAAACAGACCGTGGAGCCGGCAACCTTTGACATCTGGGTTGGAGGAAGTTCGCTGGCGACGGCGGAGACAGAGTTTAAGGTCACCGAATAGACCAGCGCCTCGTGCAAGCCGTGGACCGGAAACCCAAGGGGAGATGTTCAATGCAGGAGGCGAAACCTTCACCGCCGGACCATGGATTGACGCGTCGCCGATTCATTCATACTTCCACTGCGGCGCTGGCCGCCACCACGCTCCTCCCAACGTTGGTACCCGGAGACCCGGGGCCATGGAAGGCCACGCCCGTACTGGCGGCAGCAATGGCATCCGGGCGACGGACTATCTCTCTGGATGGCACATGGCAACTGGCGGAAGGGCAGACGGCCCAGCTGCCGGCCCAGTTCGACCGGAAGGTCCCGGTGCCCGGCCTGGTAGATATGGCTCAACCGGGCTTTGCCCGGGACACTTTCAAAAACACGAAACGCCGGTTTGGGCCGGAGGATGCAGCCCTGGCGCAGCGCTCCTACTGGTACCGGCGTGAGTTTGTCATCGAGGGCGAGGTGCCGGCCGTCGCAACGCTGCTGGTGCGCAAGGCAGCCTATGGCTCGACGGTGTATCTGAACGGAACCCAAGTCGGCGAAAGCTTGGCTAGCTTCACGGCCAATTGGTATGACGTGCGGAACGCCTTGCGCGGTGGTGGCACGACCAACGAACTCCTCATCCGGGTTGGCGCCTCACGCGCTTCCTTGCCGCTATCGGTTCCCACGGGCTGGGATTACGAGAAGGAGTACTACATTCCGGGGCTGTTCGACAGCGTCGAGTTGACGCTGTCCGGCACGCCGAACATTGCGCAGGTTCAGGTGGTGCCCGAGATTCAAACCAAAGAGGCGCGGGTGGTAGTACGGGTAGGCAATACGGGAACCTCCACAAGTGCACGGTTAAAGTTCGTTGTGCGTGAGGCAAAGTCCGGCAAAGTCGTGGGACGGGCCGAGAGCGATTTGCTTTCGCTGCCGGCGGGCGCGGAGCAAACCGTCGACGTTCGCATTCCCGTCGCCGATTGCCAGCTCTGGTGGCCGGAAAGGCCGTTTCTCTACACCATGGAGGTCAGCAGTGGTGCGGATCGTTTTGAGACCCGATTCGGCATGAGGGAATTCCGGTTTGAGCCGCGTCTCGGAGACACCCCCGGCCGTGCTTATTTGAACGGCAAGCTTTACTTCCTGCGCGGCAGCAACGTCACGTTATACCGTTTTTTTGAAGACCCTGCACGGGGCGATCTGCCTTGGCAGGAGGGTTGGGTGCGGCTGCTGCACCAGCGCTTCAAGGAGATGCGGTGGAATACTCTGCGTTACTCCATCTGCCAGGCGCCGGAGATGTGGTATCGCATCGCAGACGAGGAGGGAATTCTGATTGATGATGAGTTTCCCATCTGGGAAGGAGGTAAGCGCATCGACTGGCCCGCAGAGCTGAAGCGGGATGAATTGGCCCGGGAATATACCGCCCGGATGGAGGAGCGGTGGAACCATCCTTGCATCGTGATCTGGGACGCGCAAAACGAGAGCTTGACCACCGAGACCGGCGCCGCCATCGAGCAGGTGCGCGGCTTGGATTTGTCCAATCGGCCCTGGGACAACGGTTGGAGCCCCCTGGGTTCTCCGTCCGACATGTGTGAAGCCCACCCCTACCACTTTCTCAACCCTAAGATGACCCTCGCCAAGGCCCTTGCGGACCCGGTGGGGATGCCCTGGACTGACGGGGATTGCAAAAACCTGGGCAATCGGAATGCTTATATCATCAACGAATACTGCGGGCTTTGGCTGACTCGCGATGGGAGACCCGGCAGCAGAAGCAGGAAACTCCTCGCCAATCTGGCGGGGCCGGACGCGCCGCCGGCGAAGCTCTATCTCCTGGCGGCCCGAATTCTTGCGGCCGAAACCGAGTACTGGCGCTGCCATCGGCAGGCGGCCGGCGTGCTGGAATTCTGCGGACTTTCCTACTCGCGGACCGATGAACCGACCAGCGACTGCTGGGAAAACGTCAAGCAACTCATCTGGGAGCCGGAGTTCTACCGTTACGTTCGTGACGCCTTTGCGCCCGTTGGCCTGATGGTCGATTTCACCAAGGAACGCGTCGTGGCGGGTTCGCAGCCGGCGCAGAT
>JASHUF010000257.1 GCA_030040175.1 Acidobacteriaceae bacterium | reverse complement strand
ATGCGATCGCTCATCGCGTCCTTCCTCCAGCGCTCGTCCACCGGCGGCGCCGCAGCCGCACTTCGGGACCAGCCCGCACCCCGGGGCGCAGGCGTACCTCGCTGGGTCGCGCCTTAGCCGGTGTATCGGCAAAAACAAACACATCTTCATTGGAAAGGTGCTGGAATGAAGAAATTCAAATTGGAGACTTCCAAGGCTTGCCTCGCGAGCCTCCGGGCCCCTGGTGGCCTCACTGCCCGCTCCGTCGCCAGAGCCCGGTTGTCCTGACGCGGCCGCGCTGTCCACGCGCTGCGTTTTCTATGCAGAATCGGTGCAGGAAACTTGAGCTTCACGCTGCGGCTCAGGGAATCGGGCAATCCGTCGTTGCCCATCCGGAATGCGTCCCCGGCCTCAGAGCGCCACGGAGAGTGCCCTATTCCATCACCGCCGCAGCCGCATGCGACGCCACGATCGCAAAAACCACGGCGCGTTGCGGACGGAGTGCATCGCAGGAGGCAGCAGCATTCCGATCCTCGAACACCAGAACCACGCGCTCATCGCTGTGCCGCATTAGAAGAAGCAAAGTACATCAATACCGTAACGCTGATGACTATTTTTCGCGTGCTTACGTGAACTCCTTGTAGAAAATAGGGGTGTGCGCTTTCCCGCACTGCACGCAATCCCCAACCCCCATGGAGGTTCAACGTGACAGAGAAAATCCTTGTTGTAGAGAGCGAGCTGGCGATGGGTTTCGATCTGGTGATGGAGATCGAACAGCTTGGATATGAAACGGTAGGTCTCACCGATCGCGCGGACGAAGCCCTCGAGATTGCCTATCTTCTCGAGCCCCACATCGCCTTGATCGAGATTGGTATCCCTGGAACATTGGATGGAATCCACACGGCGGGCTTGTTGCGCAGAGCTTTCGAGATTCCCTCCATTTTCGTTGCTTCGAACATGGACCCATCTACTTTTGCGCGGGCTGAAGAGGCGTTTCCCATCGGCTATCTCTCCAAGCCTCACAAGAGCGGGGAGCTGAAAGCCCTCATCGGATTTGCTCTGCGGCAGACGCGTAAAAGGAAAGTTCTTCGAAGATCCTCCAAAGACTCGGCAATCCTCGCAGAGAAGGGCGAAGCGGTATCCGCATGAATCGAACGTGAAGGCTCTCGACTGCGGAGCGGCGGGCCTCAGTAACTCCGCACCCACTCCACAATCGAACGCACCCCGATCCCGCTCGGCCCCTTGGCTATATACGGCCGCGTCTCGTCGATCCACGCCATCCCTGCGATGTCGAGATGGATCCACGGCACGTCCTCGGCAAATGCGTGCAGAAACTCCGCCGCCGTCGATGCGCCGCCATAGCGCCCACCCGTGTTCTTGATGTCGCCGATATCGGACTTGATCTGCTCGGTGTACTCCTCGCCCAGCGGCATGCGCCAGAACTTTTCCCCGCTCACTTTGAGCGCGGTCTCAAACCTTGCGTAAGTCGCGTCGTCATTTGCAAACGCGCCCGCATTCACCTGTCCCAGCGCCACGCCGATTGCACCGGTCAGCGTGGCCGCATCGATTAATTGCGTCGCCCCCAGTTGCCGCGCGTAGCTCAAACCGTCGGCCAGCACCAGCCGCCCCTCGGCATCGGTGTTGATGATCTCGATGGTCTTGCCCGGCCTGTCAGGAGCTATAGGCATCGCCGTCTGCACGTCGCCGGGCTTCTGCGCCTTGCCGTCGGGCATGTTCTCGGCCGCGCACACAATCGCCAGCACCCGCACATCGGGCTTGAGCAACGCAATGGCGCGCATCGCGCCCAGCATCGCCGCTCCGCCGGCCATGTCGTACTTCATCTTTTCCATGTTGTCGGCCGGCTTGATGGAGATGCCGCCCGTATCGAAGGTGATTCCTTTGCCGACCAGCCCCAGCATGGGCCCATCCTTCTGGGCTCCCGCGGGCTCATAGCGCAGCACGATCAGCGCCGGCGGCTCCTCCGACCCCTGGCTCACGCTCCAGAACGCGCCCATCTTCAGCTCATGCAGCTTCTCGGTCGAGTGCACTTCGCAGGCGAGGCCGACTTGCTGCGCCATCTCCGCCGCGCGCCGGCCCAGAACTGTCGGCGTCAGCTTATTCCCCGGCTCATTCACCAGCTCGCGCGCAAAGTTCTGGCTCTCGCCCACAATCGCGCCCTCGGCAAATGCGGCTTCCAGCGCGTTGCGGTCCGCGGTCTCCGGAGCCGCCAGCGTGAACCGCTGCACGCTCTGGTCCTTCCGCTCGCTGCGATAGGTATCGGCGTCGAAGTCCCCCACCAGCGCGCCCTCCACAGCCGCTCTCGCCACGGTCCGGGGTGGCGTTTCGGAGCCGAGTTGAGGCAGGGCGAAGACCAACTCCCGGATTCCCCGCGGCTTGGCTTGCCGCACCGCCGTCCCCGCGGCATTGCGCACGCTGTGCACGGTCGCTTTGGCCTGTTTTCCCAGCCCCACCACCAGCAGCCGCTTCGCCTTCAGCCCGGCGGGCGCATGCAGCAACAGCATCTCGTTCGCCCCGGCCTTGAACTCCCCGCTCGCGAGCACCGCCGCAGCCGCAGCCTTCACCGCCTCGTCGTCCGTTAACAGCACCGGCGCCGGCTTAGCCTCCGGCCCTTTGGCCGTCTGTGTATCCGCCGCCAGCACCGCCAAAAGCTCCGTTTCCACCCCTGCAAGTCCCGCAAAACTCAGTTCAGTCCGCATATTGCCTATTTTTTCACCCCGGTCCCATCTGCGCGAAGTTACCGTTCGATTTCCTTGGTGCAGCCATCGGGTAAAATGACATCAATCCCAGTATTGTCATTTCATGATGAACATGACATACTCTATCTAAAGTGTCATCCATGAGACGTTCTGACAGCCCCGCTCCACAGGCCAAAACCAAGCTTGCTCCCAATGGCCGCATCGTCATCCCGGCCGAGATCCGGCGGGCGCTTGGATTCGCACCCGGCGAAACCCTCGTGATGGAAGTGGTTGACGGAACCCTGCGCATCGAGACTTACCGTGCGCGGATTCATCGCATCCAAGAGGAGTTTTCCAAGCTCGTTCCGCCCGGCCATTCGGTCGTAGACGAGTTCATCGCCGAGCGCCACCAAGAAGCGCTCCTTGAGCGGGAGGACTTTGAGCGAGCTCGCGAGCTGCGCCGCATCCGCGACGGCTATCAGTCTCCCAATGAGCCTGGAGTAAGCCGGCCCATCGGAAGCCGGAAGTCAGAGGATCGGGTTGCCTAGCCCCACTGCAAAGCGCTTCGCCGTTCTCGATTCCTCGGCTCTGCTGGCTTTCCTTTTGGGCGAGCGTGGCGGCGGAAACATTGCTGCTCTCCTCGAAGGAGGCCTTGTCAGCACAGTCAATGCGGCCGAGGTGCATGCGCGCTTGATTACGCTTGGAGCCGCTGCGCCGCACGCATGGAACTGCATCCAGGCTCTCCAGTGCGAAATCTGCCCGCTGACTGTGGAGCAGGCCCGCGTCACCGCGGAACTCATCTCGGGAACTCGGCCCTTCGGCCTCTCCCTCGGCGACCGCGCCTGCCTGGCCCTCGCCATCGAGCGCAAAGCCACGGCCTATACCACAGACCAGAACTGGAAGAATCTCAACCTGGGAATTGAAGTCGAAGTGATTCGATAGCTTCCGCGTCCAGCTCAAAGTGCTGAAAGCTGACGGCTGACAGCTAACGGCTGCTTTTATGCTTGCTGGCCTTGATCGCCGCCCGCGCCTCGCGGTCCGCCTCGCGGCGCCGCTCCGTCTCCCGCTTGTCCCAGTCCTGCTTGCCTTTAGCCAGGGCCAGCTCGCACTTCACCCGGCCCTTCCTGAAATAAAGCCGGGTGGGGATGAGCGTATGTCCTTTGATCTGCGTCTTCGACTGTAGCTTGCGCACTTCATCCCGGTGCAACAGCAATTTGCGCGTGCGGGTCTCATCGTGGTTGGCCAGGTTCCCATGGGAATAAGGACCGATATGCATGTTCAGGAGGAAGGCCTCGCCGTCCTTGATCAGGCCGTACGCGTCCTTCAGGTTGGCTTTGCCTTCGCGGATCGACTTCACCTCGGTCCCGCGCAGGGCCACGCCCGCCTCCACCTTTTCGAGCAGAAAATAGTTGTGCCCCGCCGCCCGGTTCAGCGCCGCATCCCGCTCGCCCGCAGCCACCGGGTCGCGCGGCCGCGCCGGCTTGCCCGCGCCGGGCGTGTCCTTGGGAACGATGATGTGGCTGCTCTGGCGGGCCATCGGGAAGCGTCCTCGAATTCCCATCGTAGCATCGGCCCGAATTGCCTATCGAGCTCTGCCTTGGCTCAAACCGGATTTGTTCAACTGAGGCTTCGATCACTACAATGAGGCAGCTTCGGCTGATTAGGATCAGCAACAAAAATCGCGCACCGGGCGGCCCGATGAGCCCGCATCATCCCGCCCCTCAAGCGACGGCGAGCGCAAACGCCTGGAGTAGAATGACGCACCGCAGCCCATCCTCCACCACTTCCCGGTCCATTTCCCGGTCCGCATCGAAACACGCAGCGAATTCCCCTTTGCGGTCCCTGCGGATACGAGCCTTCGCCGGTCTTGTCTCGCTCTTCGCGCTCGCCGGTCTTGCGTGTCCCTGCCTCCGCGCCTCCGGACCCTCCGCCAACTCCTGGTTCAAGCGCGGCCAGGCGGCCGAGGCGCACCAGGACTACGACACCGCCTTCGAGGACTACCAGAAGGCCTTCCAGAAAAACCCCAAAGACCTGCGCTATCAGACCGCCCTCTATCGCGTGCGCGTCTCGGCTGCCGCCGCGCACATCACTGCCGGCCGCAAGCTCTTCCAGTCCGGCGATCTCGAGGGCTCGCTGGCGGAGTTCCTCCACGCCTCCGAGATCGACCCCTCCGACGAGGAGGCTCAGCAGGAGATCAACCTGGTCCGCCAGAAACAGGGGCAGGCCGTTCCTCCGCCGGAGATGGCCGTGCCCGAGCTGGCCGGCGAGGAGCAGGAGCTCGAAACCATCGAAGGCCCCACCCTGCTCAAGCCCATGTCCAATGAGCCCCTCACCCTGCACATGACCGAAGACACCAAGGTCGTCTATCAGGCCATCGGCAAGGCCGCCGGCATCAACGTCCTCTTCGATCCCGACTACAACTCCAAGCGCATCCAGGTTGACCTCAACAACGTCTCCCTGCTCGACGCCCTGCGCATCGTCAGCACCATGTCCAACACCTTCTGGCGTCCCATCACCGCGAACTCCATCTTTGTGGCCCAGAACACCCGCGTCAAACGCACCGAGCTCGACGAGCAGGCGGTGCAGACCTTCTACCTGGCCAACGCCTGGCAGCAGAACGACCTCAATGACGTGCAGACGGCCCTGCGCAATGTGCTGCCCAACTCCAAGGTCTATGGGGTGCAGAGCCAGAATGCCATCGTCATGCGCGGCACGCCGGACGAGTTGTTGCTCGCGCAAAAGATCATCAGCGATCTCGACAAGCCGCGCGCCGAAGTGGTCATCGATACCGCCGTGCTCGAAGTGAGCAAGAACTGGGAGCGCACCGTCGGCATCGAGTGGCCGTCGAGCGTCGGCGTCGCCCTGGAGGCGCCCAGCTCTTCCAGCTCCTCGAGCACTTCCTGCCCCTCGGGCGAAACCTCCTGCTCCAGCAGCTCCACCTCGCCCACGCTCTACAGCCTGGCCCATCTCAAAGCCTCTGACTTCGCCGTCACCGTCGGTGCAGCTACGCTCAATCTTCTGCTCACCGATACCGATACCCAGATTCTCCAGGACCCGCGCATCCGCGCCACTGACGGCCAGAAGGCCGACATGAAGATCGGTTCCAAAATTCCCATCGCCACCGGCTCCTATCAGACCGGCGCGGCCACGGCCCTGGTCAGCTCGCTCGTCAATACCCAGTTCCAATACGAGGATGTCGGCGTCGAGATCGAAGTGACGCCCAGCGTCCACTATGACCACGACGTCACGCTCAAAGTCAAAATCCAGGTCACGGCGCAGAGCGGTTCCGTGACCATCAGCGGCGTCACTGAGCCCATCCTCTCGCAGCGCGTGGTCGATCAGGTCATCCGCCTGCGCGAGGGCGAAGCCAGCATCCTGGGCGGCATCCAGGACAACCAGGATCAACAGAGCTGGACGGGCATTCCCGGCCTGAGCTCCATCCCCATCCTCAAATACATCTTCGGGTCGAAGGACCACCAGGTCCAGAACGACGAGATTGTCTTCGTGGTGGTGCCGCACATCGTGCGCTCGCAATACCTCGATCGCGACAACCTGCGCGCCATCGACACCGGCTCCGGCCAGTCCATCGATCTTCGCCGCGAGGAAACCGCCGCGCCCGCCGTGCGTCCCACCGCGCTTGAACAATCGATTCCGGGTCAGCCTGCGATCGCTCCCCATCAGCAGGCCTTTGGCACCATTCCTGCCCAGAGCGCCGAAGTTGCGGCTCCACAGGCGCTGGCGCAGATGCGCCAGACCCAGCAACCCAGCTTCAATCCCCCGCCCTACACGCCTCCGGCTGCGGCGCAGCCCACGCCGGCGCAACAGGCCGCAGCAGCCAACGCCCGCCAGGCCGTCATCAGCAACCTGGAGACCGGCGCCGAAATCGGCGCGCCGGGCAACCCCCCTTCGAGCGCCCCGCCCAATGCCCCACCGGCCGCAGCCGGCGTTTCGCCTGCTGCGCAGCCATCGCCTTCTGCAGCCGCGCCGCCCGGCGCGCAGCCCTCTCCGCCTGCCGGCGCACCGCCGGCGAACGCTCCACCGGGGAGCGCGCCGCCCGCTGCCGCTGCACCCGTCTTCACCTTCACTCCCCCAGCCGCGCCCCTCGCGAAGGGAACCACCTTCCAGGTGCCCGTTATTCTCAACGGCGCCTCCAACATCGCTTCGGTGCCCATCCAGATCCACTTCGATCCGGGCAAGCTGGGGCTCGTCAACGTCGACTCCGGCAACCTGCTGAGCGGCGACGGCCAGGCCGCAGCCCTCATTCACCGCGACGACGGCCAGGGCAACCTCACCATCGTCGCCTCGCGTCCGCCCGGCGCCGCCGGCGTGAGCGGCGGAGGGGTCGTCTGCGTCCTTACATTTCAGGCCAAGGCCTCGGGAGCCAGCGCCATAACCATGACCCGCGCCTCCGTGGTTACCAGCGCGCAGCAGACCGTGGCCGCGCAATCGACGCCGGCAAGCGTGGTCGTGCGCTGAGGGAGGAGCCGGGGCAAGCCGCCGATCCGGTTGGCGTACCATGCCGAATGGGTCCTGAAAGGGCACGGTTTAGCCGGGAATTGTGCTGGCCATGCCGCAGCGGCGCGCATAATGGAAAGGGGGCCTTGAAGCCCCTGAGGAACAAGCCAACTGAAGCCCCTCGCGCCAACCCGCCCCATTCCGCCTCGTGAGCGCGGTCTCACGCTCATCGAGCTCATCGTCACCATCACCATCCTTTCGGTGCTCGCGGGCGCCGCGTTTCCCATCGCCCGCTTTCAGTACAAGCGCCAGTCCGAGCGCGAGCTCCGCTACGACTTGTGGATGATGCGCGACGCCATCGACAAGTACAAGGACGCGGCCGACAAGGGCGCCTTTCAAACCAAGGTGGACAGCCAGAATTACCCGCCCGATCTCCAGACCCTCGTCGACGGCGTCGATGTGCAGGGCAAAAAGCTCAAGTTTCTCCGCCACATCCCCGTCGACCCCATGACCGGCAAAGCCGAGTGGGGCCTGCGTTCCATGCAGGACGACCCGGACTCGGACGAATTCGGCGGCCAGAGCGTTTTCGACGTCTACTCGAAATCCGACGGAACCGCCCTCGACGGCACCAAGTACAACACCTGGTAAGAGAGGCAAGCTGTCAGCCGTCCGCCGTCGGCTTTCAGCCCTCTGAAGATGCTGGGAAGGCTCGCATGACCACGATCCGGCTACAGCGGTTTCACAGTTGCACTATCCCGAAGCCGCAGATGCTAAGTGGCTTTTTCATCAAGAAAAAGCCACCTTCCGCAACTGTGAAATATGGCTACATGTACTGTGGAACCGCTCTAAAAGCTGAGGGCCGAAGACTGAAGGCTAACGCAATGCGCAGTTGCCGCACCCAATCCGGCTTCACGCTCATCGAGCTGATGATCGTCATGTTGATCATCGGGATTCTCGCTGTGGTGGCCATTCCTCGGTTTGCCGGAGCCATTCAGCGCGCGCGCGAGGCCGTGCTCAAGGAAGACCTGCACGTCATGCGCGACGCCATCGACTCCTACACCATGGACAAACAGAAGGCCCCGCAATCTCTCGACGATCTCGTCCAGGCCGGCTACCTGCGCATCATCCCCGAGGACCCCATGACCCACGCCAACGATACCTGGGTCACCGACACCAGCGATGCCATGTATTCGATCGACGAAACCGAGCCCGGCATCTCCGATGTCCACTCCGGCTCCGAAGAGACCGGCTCCGACGGCCAGCCCTACTCTTCCTGGTGACCGCTCGCGCAGGTCCGCCGCACGCATCCTCATAATCGGCATCGGCTCAGGCCGTCGACCCCCAGCATGTTTCCTCATGAGTAACGGATTCCCTCGCTCCCGCGTCTGGAAATCGCAGGTCCGCCATGGCAAAGTAAGGATATGACTCCTCCACGTCTGGTTGCCCTTGCCGTTGGCTCGCTTGTCGCCGCCGCCGCCTGCCTCGCCACGCTTCATCGCGTGCACGCCCAGGCTGGAACTGAGTCCGGCAACGTCATCACCATCCGCATGTTCGACGCCCGCACCGCCCGCCCGCTCATGCCCTCCAACCTGCTCGTGCGCCTCGATCATAACGACGACATTCGCAGTGAAACTCTCCATATCGACGACCAGGGCGTGGGCACGGTCACCGTCCCCCCCGAAGCCGCGTTCCTCTCCGTGCAGGGTACCTACAACGACGGCATGGAGATCTACATCAACTGCGATTCCGGCATGGAAAAAAACCTGGCTGCGCTGCACTGGTACACGATCGCCGACATACTCTCCACCGGTGTCATCGCGCCCAACGAGTGCTTCAAAGGCAAGTACGAGCGCGACCCGCGCGTTCCCCTCAAGCCCGGCGAGTTCGATTTCTTCGTCCGCAAGACCTCAGTCAAGGATCAGCTCATGGATTAGTTTTCGCCTACGGCATTTTCTGAGTTACTGTGTCCTTTTCATTTCCTCGTAAGGTCGCCGCTCCCTGTTGGTCGCGTCGACTCTGCCTTCCGTCTTCGGGATACAGCTACTCAGAAAATGCGTTAG
>JASHUF010000256.1 GCA_030040175.1 Acidobacteriaceae bacterium | reverse complement strand
ACAGAGCGTGCGCGAAGAGACGGCTGCCGAGCCGCTGCAACTGACCATCTTCACCCCGCTCTCGCAAAAGATCGTGGACCGGATCGATGCGACCGACGTAAACCAGCTCACCCCGCTGCAGGCACTCAACCTGCTCGAAGAGCTGCAGCAGGAACTCAAGAAAACAGGAAACGGGGATTAGAAAGCAGGGACTCAGGAGCAAGGAACGCGGGGACCAAAGGCCAGGTAGCGACGGGCAAAGATTTTCACGAGGGATCTGAGGAACGGAATGAAAGAGAACTTGCGCCAAGCGGTGGGAAGCCTTCTGGTTGTTGGGTTGACCGGCAAAGAGCTCTCCGCCATGGAACGAGCCTGGTTGAAGCTGATGCGGCCCGCCGGCATCATTCTCTACAGGCGCAATATTACCGATGCCGCCCAGACGCGCGCGCTGTTGAGCGAGGCCACGAGCTTTTGCCTTTCCCATTGCACGACCTTCGTCGATGTCGAGGGCGGAACCGTGAACCGGCTCAAGGAGGCGCTCGCGCCCATTCCTTCAGCGCAGGCGGTGGCGCAGGCTGCGCAGCAAAAAGCCGGGCTGGCGCGGCGGCATGGGGAGCTGATCGCGCGCGCCGTGAAAGCTTTCGGCTTCAACACCTCGCTCGCGCCTATGATCGATCTCGCGCTTCCCGACTCGGTTGAGGTTCTGGGCACGCGCTGCCCCGCTCCCACGGCTTCGCAGGTCACCGCCTACGCACGCGAGTTTCTCGCCGGACTGGCAGCGCAGCGCGTAGCCGGCTGCATCAAGCACTTTCCAGGCCTCGGCGGAGGAACGCGCGACTCGCACCTGGAGACGCCCAATATTCAGCGCAATTGGCGGGATCTGTGGCGCGACGACCTGGAGCCCTACCGTGCACTGCGCAATCAGGCGCCGGTTGTCATGGTGAATCACGCGGCGTATCCCCTGACCGCAGACCCGAAGCGCCCGGCCAGCGTGTCGAATTTCTGGATTCAAAAGGTGCTGCGCAGGCGCATCGGCTATCGCGGCATCATTCTCTCTGACGATCTGGAGATGGGCGGCGTGGTCAAATTCATGCCCATTGAGGATGCCGGCATCGCCGCGGTTCGCGTCGGTTCCGACCTGGTTGAAATTTGCCATCACCCTGAGCCGATTCTGCGCGTCTATGAGGCGCTTCTCAGCGAAGGCGCGCGCTCGGCGGCGTTCCGCAGGATTTTGTTGGAGCGGGCGCGCGTGTCAACGCGGAAGCGCATGAAGGCATTTCCGGCAAAGATGCCGCCGGCCTTGGGAGCGGGGCAATTCGATGCCTTGCGCGCCCAGATCCTCCGGTTCAATGACTCCATTGAGAGGTTGGCCCCCGGCGCCGCAGGCCCGGGTCCGGCCAAGCCTCCGTCGATTGTGGAAACGGCATGAGGCAATCCACCAGCGCCCAAAGCATGACCGTTGCCGGCATCATGAGCGGCACCTCGGCCGACGGCATCGACGTGGCCGTGGTGCGCATCGCACAACCCCACCCTAACCGCAAAAACAAAAACGCGGTGAGGGTGGGGCGCCCAATTCAACCCAGGCTGACGCTGGTTGCGAACGAGCACTTCACCTATCCACGGGAGCTGCGCGCGCGCGTCCTCGCGGCCATGAATGCGCCTGCCATTTCCACGGCGGAGCTTGCGCGCCTCCACTGGCGGCTGGGCATCGCCTACGCCGAGGCCGTTGAGAAAACCATCAGCAAGCATGAACTGACAATCGATCTCATCGGCTGCCACGGGCAAACGCTGTATCATCAGCCTGCTCCCGAGTCTTTCGCCGGCCGCCGCTTTGCCTGCACCTGGCAGGCCGGCGAAGCGCAGGCGATCGCATCGCGGCTTAACGTGCCGGTCGTCTCCAACTTTCGCCCCGCGGACATGCTCGCCGGCGGCCAGGGCGCGCCGCTGGTGCCGCTGCTCGATTACGTGCTCTTTGCGCATCGAACGCGCGGCCGCGTGCTCCAGAACATCGGCGGCATCGCCAATCTCACCGCGATTCCCGCGGGAGCCTTGCCGCACGCCGTGCTCGCCTTCGACACTGGACCGGGCAACATGCTCATCGACTGGCTTGCGCAGGAGCTGTTCGGCCAGCGGTATGACAAAGGCGGCGCGCTCGCAGCGCGAGGCACGGTGCTCGAGCCGCTGCTCCGGCAGGCTGTTCGCAATCCTTACTTTCGCCGACGGCCTCCGCGCTCAGCAGGGCGCGAGCAGTTCGGGCAGGCGTACGCCGGGGAGTTTTTGAGGGAGTGCCGCAAGCACAGCGCGCGCGGCGAGGACGCGCTGGCTACGGCCACTGCGCTTACGGCCGAGACCATCGCGCAAGGCTACGCGCGCTTTGTTCGGCCGCGCATGAAGGGGCACGCCGTGGATTTCATCGTTTCGGGCGGCGGGGTGCGCAACCGCACTCTGATGACGATGCTCGAGGATCGGCTGACGCCCATGGACTGCACGCTGGCGACGAGCGAGTCTTTCGGTTTGCCCGCCGAAGCCAAGGAGGCTGCGGCCTTTGCTCTGCTTGCGTGGCAAAGCTGGCATCGGCTTCCCGGCAATCTATCCTCCGCCACCGGCGCCCGGCGCGCCGTGGTGCTGGGACAGGTGACGTATGTTTAGCTGCGCGCGCGGTTGCCGGCGCAGAGGATCCTTGCCTTCCCCGGTCCCCAAAAGCGAGGGACCGGGGGCACCCACACTCGCACCCACACTCGCAGCCGCACTCGCGCGTTTCCCGGTCTCAGAAGCGAGACCCTTCGCCAGGCTCAGGGCAGGCTTGGGGGCACCCGGATTGATTTTTTCCCTGTCCGCTTGCTTCCTGCTCTTCGGCTGCCGTTCCGCGCCGCGCGATGCGCACACGGTCGTTTTCCTCATCGAGAGCAGCCCGGCGAATCTCGATCCGCGCGTGGGCACCGATGAGCCCTCCGAACACATCGACGAGCTTCTCTTCGACGGGCTGGTCCAGCGCGACGCGCAGTTCCACTTCACGCCGGCGCTCGCCTCGAGCTGGGAGCAGCCCGATGCGCGCACCTGGATCTTTCATCTGCACCAGGGCGTGAAATTCTCCGACGGCCGGCCGCTTACGGCGCGCGACGTGGTGTGGACGCTTGAATCGATGGGCGTGGCCGGAGGCATTGCTGGAAGTGCCGCCGGGCGCGGCGGCGCGGTGATCTCGCCTAAGGCTGCGGCTTATGCATCCATCGATTCCATGGAAGCGCGCGACGCGCAGACGGTCGGCTTTCATTTGAAGTATCCCGACAATTTCCTGCTCACTAATCTTTCCACCGGCGCCATCGGCATCGTTCCTTACGGAAGCGGGCGCGAGTTCTGGCGCAACCCTGTCGGCACCGGGCCGTTCCGCTTTGTCAGCCAGCGCATCGACCAGGACGTGGTGGTGGAGCGCAATCCGCTGAGCTGGTCGGTCGAGCCGAAGATCGAGCGCGTGCGCTTCGCCGTGGTTCCCGACGCCATCACGCAGTCGCTCGAACTCGAAAAGGGCTCGGGCGATGTGGAGGTCAATTCCCTGCCCATGGATGCGCTGCCGGTTCTCGCCCGGCGCGCAAATCTGGTCATCGAAGACACGAACGGCACCGAGATCCAGTACCTGGCCTTCAACACGCGCGACCCGATTTTGCAGGACGTGCGCGTGCGCCAGGCCATCGCGTACGCCATCGACCGGAATCTGATCATTCAAACCCTGCTGCGCGGCCATGCGCGCGTGGCCTTGAGCCTTCTTCCGGCGACGCACTGGGCCTGGACCGGCGACGTGGCCCGCTACGACTACGATCCGGCGCGCGCGGAACAACTGCTCGACGCGGCCGGCTACAAGCGCGGCGCACGCGGCATTCGCCTGCACCTGACCATGAAGACCAGCACCGACGAGCGCGCGCGCCTGCTGGCCGCCGTGCT
>JASHUF010000255.1 GCA_030040175.1 Acidobacteriaceae bacterium | reverse complement strand
GAACGCCCGGGAAATCACTCTTCGACATTTGTCCAGATTCCTCCCCGGGCGCTGCTGCGCACCAGCGCGTCGGAAATCGAAGCGGCTCGACAACCATCGTCAAAGGTTGGAAACCGGAGTCCGTCTGCAGTTCGCGGGTCGCGATTATCGGCAATAAACTCGAAAATGTTAGCAAGGGTGTTCTTGAAGGCATCCGGCCAACCTTCGTTGTGCCCGCCCGGCAGAGCGGTATACTGGCGCGCCTCGGATGCCAATAGCCCCGGGTCACGGGTCAGAAGCTGATCGGGCTGGCCGCGATGTCCGATGAAGAGGCGATTGGGATCCTCCTGCACCCACGAGAGACTCAGCTTCGATCCGTGAATCTCGAAGCGCAAATCGTTTTTATGTCCGGCGCACAGTGGGCTGGCCAGGAAGCTGGCGGTACCTCCGTTGCTCAGCCGCATGAGCATGGCGCCCAGATCCGGCACCTGGACGGAATACGGCTCTGTCTCTTCTTTGCCCGTTGCGGCAAAAGCCTCGTGGGCATGCAGCGGCTTTCGCCGTATAGGAATCACCGTGCGCAACTCTGCAAGGACACTCGTGATCCGTAGCCCCGTGACGTGTTCCACGAGGTCGAACCAATGGCATCCTGCATCCCCGACCATTGCGGAGGGGCCGCTCTCGGCCAGATCAAGACGCCAGGAGAAATCCGTCTCGTAGAGCAGCCATTCCTGGAGATAATGCCCATGCAGCAGATGGATCGCGCCTACCTCGCCGTGCATCACCATTGACCGTGCTTGTTGCACCATCGGGTGATAGCGGTAATTGAAAGTGACGGCGTGTACCACTCCGGCAGCGTTCGCCGCATCCCGCAATTCGCGGGCCTGGTTGAGGCTCAATGCCAGCGGTTTCTCGACGATGACGTGTTTGCCCCGCGCGATTGCGGCCAGAGCAAGGGGATGATGCATTCGTGTGGGCGTAACGATATCAACAACTTCAATGCCGGGATTGTCGAGCAGATCCTGGTATCGCTCGTATACTCTGGGGATGCCCAGGCGCGATGCCTTTTCCCGCGCTGCTTCCGGATTTGGCGAACAGACAGCCGCGATCTCGACATAACCAAGCCGCCTCATCGCCTCTGCGTGCTGAGGACCAATGAAGCCAAAACCCACGATGCCGCAACGAACTGATCTCATTTCCGCGTCTCGGCGATCAGAACGTCAAAGTCCGAGGCAGTGAGCAAACGCTTTTCGGAAGCCGCCAGGTCACGAACACGCTTGGCCATCGTCTTCACGTCTGCCGGAGACCATTTTAACCCGCGCTGTTCCAGTTGTTCTGTCACATTCGCCATTCCGCTGCCTTTGCCCAGGGCCACTTCCACGCCCGGCCTTCCAGCCAATTCCGGCAGGAAAGGCAGATACTCGAGCGGCGCCTTGAGCTTGCAGCGCCTGTGCAGCTCTGCCACCAGATCGGTCTGAATGCGGTAAAGACCCTCACCGACGATAGCGCAGTTGGAGGGCAGACTGAACCGGCCGCTCTCCTGGACCAGTTGCGAGAGCGCATAGAGCGCCTCGGTGTGGACGCCGGTGTCGATTCCGTAGAGGCAGCGCAAGGCCATCGCAGTCTCTTCCAGCGAAGCGTTCCCGGCCCGCTCGCCGATGCCGCAAACCGTTACATGAGCGACTTCCGCTCCTGCCGCCACTCCCGCCAGAGTACAGGCCGTTGCCAGCCCGAAATCGTCATGGCAATGAATCTCGATCGGCTGCGTAAAGCGCCGCCGCAGGTCGCGAATGATGGAGCTAATGGCTTCCGGGGTGGCCACTCCATACGAATCCGCCACAGCGATCGCATCGGGCGGAGCTTCGCCGCATACGTGCTCCAGGAACTCAATGTAGGCTGGAACTTCGGTGCGGGTGGCGTCAATGGTGAACAGGACCGAGTATAGGCCCGATTCGCGGGCTGCTGCGAGCGCCTCGATCGCCGTATCGGCTGCCCATTCCAGCGAGCGCCCTGCACCCTCGCGTAGAAGATGTTCGCTGGTCACGACTTTCAAAACGATCCCCGTCGCCCCGTGCTTGCGGGCCGCCATTACGTCGTTCGGGCGGCAGCGCGCGAATGCCAGTAATTGCGCGCTTAGATTCTCCGCGGCGAGGGTTTGCAGGAGCGCGGCATCCTCAGCCGACTCCGCCGGCATTCCGACCTCGATACGGTGCACTCCGGAGGCGGACAACCGGCGCGCGATGGCCTGCCGCTGCGGGAAATCGAAGACCATGCCTGCTTGCTGCTCGCCATCGCGCAACGTAACATCGTGGAATTGAATCCTGCCCGGAAACTGACGTTCTGTTTGAACCTCCTCGGCGTGATTCCAGCAACTTGTGAACCATTGGCTCGATTTC
The DNA here is from genome assembly GCA_030040175.1 of Acidobacteriaceae bacterium. Lineage (GTDB taxonomy): Bacteria > Acidobacteriota > Terriglobia > Terriglobales > Acidobacteriaceae > Telmatobacter. Next base: position 4,547 of record JASHUF010000255.1, on the reverse strand, counting down.
CAAGGTCGGCTCATAATGTTGCCACCTCTTCTTCTAGCCCGCGCAAAATCAGAGCGATGCTGTTCGCACCGGCGTCTTCATGTCCGAGCGTGCGCTCGCCGAGACGGCTCGACCGCCCCAGGCGGGAGATCATTCCGCCGGTCGCCCGCGCACCGGCCGACGCGGCGTCGGCCGCCTTGCGCAGGATTTCGACCAACTCCTCCCCTTCTGCGGCACGTGCCGCAATCACTGCAGGATGTAAGGCGTCCAACATTGTCTTATCGCCAGGCTGAGCTTTCCCCCTCCGCACGAGCGCTTGTTCCATGATCTCCAGCATCCAGACTGCCTCCTCGGCTCCAAACGTGACCCGTCCCCTGAAAGCTTCACCGGTGTCGGCCAGCATTGAGCCGATGAGTGGTCCAACAGCACCACCGGCAGCCGATAGAAATGCCTCGCCTGCGGTCTGGAATACCCGGTCGATGGTAACGTCTTCTTGCAATCCCATGAGCGCCTGGTCAAGAGCTCTAAACCCGATTGCCATGGTTACACCGTGATCGCCGTCTCCGATCACTCCATCAAGCTCATTCAGGCGATCCTTTTCCGCTTCTACCCGGAGTGCGATCCGCGACAAAACACGGATCCAGTCCTGAGCACTAATCGTGGGCTCTTGCATTTCAGTTTACCTGTGTGAAGTAAGGGCTGTTAGCAGGCCAATCCACCCAGCGGCGCAATTCCTCATCCAAGCGCATCAGGGTGACCGAACAGCCCGCCATCTCGAGCGAAGTGCTGTACTCGCCAACGTAAGACCGGTGAATGTGGATCCGGGCGTCGTGGAGAAGACGGGCCACCCGCCGAAACACGATGAACAGCTCTGCCAGCGGTGTCGCGCCCAAGCCGTTCACCAGTACTGCAACCTCATCTCCGGCATGGAACAGCGGGTCTTCCAGAATGCGGCTTACGAGAACATCAGTGATTTGATCGGCAGTCATCAGTTTCTGACGACTTTCGCCGGGCTCTCCATGAATGCCAAGGCCAATTTCAATCTCGTCCGCGCCCAATGCAAATATCGGCCGTCCGGAGGCTGGAATCGTGCAGGAACTCAAGGCCACTCCCATCGAGCGGCAGTTGTCGTTCGCTTTGCAGGCCGCTGCACGGACATGCTCCAGATCGCCATTGTCGTCCGCACAGGCTCCAGCCGCCTTGAGAACAAAAAAGTCGCCCGCAATGCCGCGGCGCGACTCCTTCTGCTCCAGCGGCGCGGACGCGACATCGTCGGTCACGCGAATGGTCTCAACGTGAATACCTTCTTTTTCCGCGATCTCCGCGGCTATATCGAAGTTCATGCAGTCGCCGGAGTAATTGCCATAAATGTAGAGGACACCCGCTCCGCCCGAGACGGCGCGGGTGGCGTCCAAAACAATGCTGGGTGAAGGGGATGCAAATATATTGCCTACAGGGCAGCCGTCTGCTAAGCCTCTGCCGAGATAGCCCATAAACAAAGGCTCATGCCCGCTTCCGCCCCCCAGGATCACGCCGACTTTACCGGTTACCGGCGCATCTTGGCGCACCACCGCCTGGATGCCGACGCGTCTCACGGCTCGCGGAAATGCCGCTACAAAACCTTCCAATTCTTCTCGTGTCACTTGGAATGTGTCATTGATAAGCTTCTTCATCGCCGGCCACGGCCTCCCTCTGCAGGTTTGGCCGCATGCCGCGTCTCAATCATGCCTATCTTTTCCACTTTGCGCGCTGAGTCGCCGCCCTGGAACTCCGAATCCAGCCAAATCAAAACAAGATTTCTGGCCACCTGTGTTCCAATCACAAGGGAGCCCATGGTTAGTATCTGGGCGTTGTTGCTTTTGCGTGAGCGCTCGGCTGAGTATGGATCATGCACCACAGCTGCGCGCACTCCGGGCACTTTATTTGCGGCGATCGCCATGCCGATGCCCGTGCCGCACACGAGGATGCCGCGCTCAAACACTCCATCGCTGATGGACTGTGCCACTCTTTCCGCCACATCCGGATAATCGGCGACCTGGCCGGCCTTAACCCCGAAATCCTCAAACTCGATATTCCGCTCTCGCAGCAGAGCTGCAATCTCGTCCTTGAGTGGAACACCAAATTGGTCCGCACCTAGTGCAATTTTCATCGCCATCGCCTGAGAATCCTCGCACCCGGGGCAGACTCCGGCAAAGTAAAGGGAAGTGGGGTTGTGGATGCTAACGTTAACCCCCTGCGGTGTCACTTGGGATTACTTCCGTGGCAGCGACTGGCGGGTATATCCTCTTCTGGATCAAAGGGAGCCATATGCATACATCGCTGAAGGGCAAAATAGCTCTGGTTACGGGGGCAAGCAAGGGCGTAGGGAAGGGCATTGCGTTGGAGTTGGCGAAGGCCGGCAGCGATGTGGCTGTCAACTACCGCGGCGATATGGCGGGCGCTGCCGCAACCGTGGACGAGATCGCCCTGATGGGTCGGCGGGCGATCGCGATCGGCGGCGACGTTTCCCGGCATGATCAGGTTGAAAAGATGTTTCAGCAGGTACGGGACGGCTTCGGCCGGTTGGACATTCTCGTCAACAACGCCGGCATACAGACCTGGAAGCCGCTGCTGGAACTGGCGGAGAAGGATTGGGATCGCGTACTAAGTACTAACCTAAAAGGTAGCTTCCTTTGTACGCAAGAGGCGGGGAGGATGATGGGGGAGAATGGAGGCGCCATCGTCAACATTGGCTCAGGCTGCAATAAGATAGCGTTTCGCAATCTGGTGGACTATACGGCCAGTAAAGGCGGGCTGGAAATGTTCACTAAAGTAGCCGCCGTGGAACTGGGGCCCCTCGGAATCCGGGTCAACTGCGTAGCTCCGGGCTCGATCGAGATCGAGAGGACCAAGAAAGAGCTCGGGGACTACGCCGGGATGTGGGCTCGAGTTACGCCCCTGCGCCGGATCGGTACGCCGCGTGATATAGGCCTTGCTGTGGTTTTCCTGGCCAGCGAGGCTGCGAGCTTCATCACCGGTCAGACTCTATGGGTCGACGGCGGCCTGTACTCGCAACCCATCGCGCCCGATGAAGGCTGAGGAGAAATGCGACTTGGTGTCTTTACCGTCCTGTTTCAGAAGTTGCCTTTCACGGCCATGCTGGAAAAGGTCCGTAGCTTGGGGCTCGATTGTGTTGAAATCGGCACCGGTGGGTATCCCGGCAATCACCATTGCGATTTGGATGGAATGCTGGCGGCGCCGGAAAAGATCTCAGAGTTCCGCAACGAGATTCAGTCGGCAGGGCTGCTTATCAGCGCTTTATCGTGTCAAGGCAATCCGCTGCATCCCAACGCGGCCATTGCCGCTCTCCACCACTCGACATTTGAGAAGACGGTCCTGTTGGCTGAGCGCCTCCAAGTGCCCGTCATCAATCTTCTTTCCGGTTGCCCGGGTGATTCTCCTGCTGCACGTTATCCCAATTGGTGCCACTTTGCCTGGCCTCCCGAATACGGCGAGTTGTGGGAGTGGCAATGGACCATGGTAGCCATTCCTTACTGGCAGCGCGCCGCGGCCCTTGCTCAAACGCATGGTGTCCGCCTTGCCATCGAAATGCATCCGGGCTTCCTCGTCTATAACCCGGAGACCGCACTGAAGCTCCGGGAAGCCGCGGGAGACACCATCGGAGTCAATCTTGACCCCAGTCATTTGTTCTGGCTTGGCATTGACCTCCCAACAGCAATCCGCAAGCTGGGGCGGGCCATCTTCCACGTTCATGCCAAAGATTGCGCGATCGATCGAGCCAATGTTGCCATCAACGGCTGCCTCGACGGCAGGCCGTATCAGGCAGTGGCACAGCGATCGTGGAACTTCAGAACCGTAGGGTGGGGACATGGTTTGGAAATTTGGCGCAGTATCACCAGTGCGCTTCGGGAAGTGGGCTATAACCATGTGCTCAGTATCGAACATGAAGACCCGCTAGTGGAAAGCGAAGAAGGCTTGAAGAGTGCGATCAAATTCCTTAACCAGGCCCTTCTGCGCAAACCGCCCGGAGAGATGTACTGGGCGTAGCTCAGTTTGGTGGTTTTGACGGCGCAGAACTCTTGGACTCGTACAAGTGCTCTGATCCTGATTTCCTTTGAATTTGGTGTATGAACTCATGCGGAGAACCATTTGATAAAGACCGCTCTCATCTGGACCTTCGGCAATATCGGCTATCCCAATCGCCTCCGAGGCAAGATACCGTCACCGTTCACTGTGAGGCCTTTCTTCAGATTGTTCAGAGTGGTAAGGCGCTCGCTTTCAACTAGACGGCAAACCTGAACTTTACTCTAAACGCCGGTAGTCACCAGCAGGCCGTCTGCGCTAACGGGGGCAGACGGTAATCCCCCAAAGCTGCGTCAGCGGGACGATTAACTTATCAGTTTACTAGCGTTAACTTGCAAGCCATGCAGCCCGACCATAGGATCGGTGGAGTGTGCATCGACGGTACGTCTCAGGTTCGGTGTAGATTCCCGGAACGCAACCATCCAGGGTTTGCCAGCGAACCGGATATGATGCTGCTTGAGCTTTCCAAACGGGACGACGATGAC
>JASHUF010000254.1 GCA_030040175.1 Acidobacteriaceae bacterium | reverse complement strand
CCCGACGGCAAGAGCATCGTCGCGCTTTCGAGCAAAACCGGCGAAACGGAATTCTGGAAGTTTGCCGCCAACGGCGAAACCGCGCCCGAACAATGGACCAGCGACGCCAAGGTGCTGCGCGAGGACGGCATGCCTTCGCCCGACGGCCGCTGGCTGGCCTTTACCGACAAGGACCAGCAGCTCTGGATTTACGACATCAAGAACAAGCAGGATAAGCGCATCGCGCAATCCAGGAACGGCGATTTCGAAGACCTCGCCTGGTCGCCTGATAGCCAATGGCTCGCTTATGGCGAATACGCTGACAACACCTTCAAGCAGCTCAAGGTGCTCAACGTGAATTCAGGCGAGATTCACTCCCTCACCTCCGACCGCTTCGATTCCGCCAATCCCGCGTGGAGCTCCGACGGCAAGTGGCTCTACTTTTTGTCGGACCGCAACTTGAAGACTACGATCCCGTCGCCCTGGGGACCGCGCCAGCCCGGGCCGCATTTCGACCGCACCATGAAGATCTACGAGCTGGCCCTCGTCACCGGTCTCCGCTCGCCCTTCCTGCCGCCGGACGAGCTGCATCCGGATACAAGCGAACAGAAGGACGAGCAAAAGAAGAACGACAGCAGCGATGCCGGAGACAAGCCCGCCGCGGACGCAGACAAAAACGCGGCCGATAAAAACGCTCCCGCCAAGAAGGACGCGACCAAATCCGGAGACAAGGATCAGAAGAAGGAAGAGAAGAAGCCGCCCGCAGTCACCATCGACTTTACCGGTCTCGATGCGCGCCTTGACGCGGTGCCTGCGCCTCCCGGAAATTACGCGTCGCTGCAGGCGACGGAGAAGCGCCTGTGCTGGCTGAACTCCAGCGACGAGGCCGAGCCCAAGATGGCCCTCCAGTGCCTCGATATCGCCAACAAGGGCGACGACCCGGATACGGTGCTCGCCGACGTGAAGGGCTATGAGATCTCGCTCGACCGCAAGAAGATGATCGTTGCCCAGAAGGACAGCTTCTACGTCCTCGACTCCGACGTGAAGGCCGCGGCCTTGGCCGATCCCAAGACGCTGCCCAAGGCCGCCGTCGATCTTTCGCACTGGGCTATCTCCACCACGCCGCGCGACGAGTTCCGCGGCATCTTTCTCGACGCCTGGCTTATGGAGCGCGATCATTTCTACGATCCGCACATGCAGGGCGTGGATTGGAGCGCAATGCGCGACCGCTATCTGCCGCTGGTGGATCGCGTGGCCAACCGCGACGAATTGAACGACGTCATCGCGCAGATGGTGGGCGAGCTCTCCGCACTCCACACCTTCGTCTTCGGCGGCGATGAACGCAAGCCCGCCGACCAGATCGACACGGCCACGCTGGGCGCGGTGCTGCGCCGCGACGAGAAGGCCGGCGGCGACCAAGTCGAACACATTTATCTTCATGATCCCGACCTGCCCTCGGAGGCGCCGCCGCTGGCGCGGCCGGAGTCGCGCGTCGAGGAGGGGGAGACGATTCTTTCCGTTGACGGCCAGAGCGTGCTTGGCGTTCCCGACGAACGCGAACTGCTGCGCGGCAAAGCCGGCCAGCAGGTGATGCTCGAGGTGAAAGACGCACACGGCGAGACGCGCCAGGTGCTGGTGAAACCTGTCGACGAAAAGGAGGACAGAAAACTGCGCTACGCCGAGTGGGAGTGGACGCGGCGGCTCAAAGTGGATGCGGCCTCGGCGGGCAAGATCGGCTACGTGCACCTCGAGGACATGGGGCCCGAAGATATCGACCAGTGGGCGCGCGACTATTTTCCCGTTTTCGATCGCCAGGGGCTGATCATCGACGTGCGCCACAATGGAGGCGGAAACATCGACTCCTGGCTGCTGAGCGATTTGCTGCGCAAGGCGTGGTTCTACTGGCAGCCGCGCGTCGGCAATCCAAGCTGGAACATGCAGTATGCCTTCCGCGGACCCATCGTTGTGCTTTGCGACGAGCACACGGCTTCAGACGGCGAAGCCTTCACCGCGGGCTTCGAGCACTTCCACATGGGCAAGGTCATCGGCACGCGCACCTGGGGCGGCGAAATCTGGCTTTCGTTCGACAACCAGCAGGCCGACAACGGCATCGCCACGGCCGCCGAGGTCGGCGTCTATTCGCCTGATGGAAAATGGCTCATCGAAGGCCACGGCGTCGACCCCGATATCGTCGTCGACAACCTTCCCCACGCCACCTTCGAGGGCTCCGACGCACAGCTTGAGGCGGCCATCGATCTGCTCAAGCGGGAGATCGAGGACCACCCGAACCCGGTGCCGCCGCACCCGCCGTATCCCGATAAGTCGTTTCGCTATCCTGCGCAGTGAGGCGCGCGGCCTCGATTGCGCGCGTACTGTAGAAAGAGTCGGGATCAGGTCCACGATGGAAAAGCAGGGGGAACCCGGACAGAAAGCAGCGCTCAGCGACTATCTCGCCGCCGAGCGCACCTTTCTTGCGTGGATTCGCACGGGGTTGGCGCTGATGGGCTTCGGCTTCGTGGTCGCACGCTTCGGACTTTTTCTCGAACAAATCCAGGCGTTTCGCGCGCTGGCCCCGCAAAAGGACTACGGGGTGTCGCTGTGGTTTGGTACGGTGCTGATTGTGGCGGGCATCGTCTTGAACGTCTTCGCCGGCTCGCATCACCTGCGAATGGTCCGCAAGCTGGACAGTGGCGAGACGGTGCGGAGCCATCCCACGGCGCCGGCGATGGTG
>JASHUF010000253.1 GCA_030040175.1 Acidobacteriaceae bacterium | reverse complement strand
CTTCGGCCTTCGGTTCGCCGGCAGAATCTTCTTGCGCAGGCGCAGCGACTTGGGCGTGACCTCGACAAACTCATCGTCGGCAATGAACTCGATGGCCTGTTCGAGATTGAGCGTGGTGTAGGGCACCAGCCGGATCGCCTCATCCGCCGTAGACGCGCGCATGTTGGTCATCTTTTTTTCGCGCACCACGTTCACGTCGAGATCGTTGTCGCGCGAGTGCTCGCCCACGACCATGCCCTCGTACACGTCCACGCCCGGGCCCACGAAGAGAATGCCGCGCTCCTGCAATCCATTGAGAGAGTAGGTGGTGGTCAGGCCCTGGCGGTCGGCCACCAGCGCGCCCGTGGGCCGCTGCGGAATCTCGCCCTGGTAGGGAATATACCCGTCGAAGAGTGAGTTCATCACAATGGTTCCGCGGGTCTCGGTGAGCATCTCGCTGCGCAGGCCGATGAGCCCGCGGCTGGGCACACGGAATTCCAAGCGCACGCGCCCCGAGCCGTGATTGTGCATCTTCGTCATCTCGCCCTTGCGCGGCCCCAGCTTCTCGATCACCACGCCGGTGTGCTGCTCCGGAATGTCGATGGTCAGGTGCTCCACCGGCTCCATGCGCACGCCGTCCACAACGCGGGTCACGATCTCCGGCCTTCCCGCCATCAGCTCGTAGCCCTCGCGCCGCATCATCTCGATCAGAATCGCCAGCTGCAGCTCGCCGCGGCCCAGCACCTTGAAGCTGTCGGGCGAGCCCGTCTCTTCCACGCGAATCGAAACGTTGGTCAGCAGCTCCTTTTCCAGGCGCTCGCGCAGATTGCGGCTGGTCACGTACTGGCCCTCGCGCCCCGCGAACGGCGAGTTGTTCACGCTGAACTGGATGGCGATGGTCGGCTCGTCAATGACGATGAGCGGCAGCGGTGCGGGATTCTCAACGCCGGTGATGGTCTCGCCGATGGTGATGCCCTCAACGCCGGCGACGGCCACAATATCGCCCATCGTGGTCTCTGCGATCTCCGCGCGCTTAAGCCCGCTGAAGGTGAACAGCTTGGTGATGCGCGTTTTTGACAGCGTCCCGTCGCGGCGCGAGATATTCACCTCGTCGCCCGCGTGCAGCGTACCCTGGAAGACGCGGCAGATGGCGATGCGTCCGAAATAATCGGAATAGTCGAGATTCGTTACCAGAATCTGCAGCGCGCCCTCGGGGTCGCCCGTCGCCTCCGGAATCGTTTCTACGATGGCTCTGAACAGCGGCTGTAAATCGGCGCCGGGCTTGGCCGGGTCCAGGCTCGCCGTGCCAGCCTTGGCCACGGCATAGAGCACGGGAAACTCGAGCTGGTGCTCGTCGGCGTCGAGATCGATGAAAAGATCGTAAATTTCGTTCAGCACTTCCTGCGGCCGCGCATCGGGACGGTCGATCTTGTTGATGACCACGATGGGCGGCAGCTTGGCCTCGAGCGCCTTCGAGAGCACATAACGCGTCTGCGGCAGCGGGCCTTCGGCCGCATCCACCAGCAGCATCACGCCGTCCACCATTTTCAGCGCGCGTTCCACTTCGCCGCCAAAATCGGCATGGCCGGGCGTGTCCACAATATTGATTTTTCCGCCGCCGTAGTTGATGGCCGTGTTCTTGGCCAGAATGGTGATGCCGCGCTCGCGCTCCAGCTCATTCGAGTCCATCACCCGCTCGGCCACCTGCTCGTTGGCGCGAAAGGTTCCCGCCTGGCGCAGCAGCGCGTCCACCAGCGTGGTCTTGCCATGATCCACATGGGCAATGATGGCGATATTGCGTATCGTCTGGCTCACAAATTCGGGATCCTCTTCTTGGAGTGGCGCCGTGCGCGGCGGCGTGGGCGAGTCAGGCGAGAAAACTGCGGTTGCCGCATCCATCGGCTCAGCTTATTTTATCAGTCGCCGGCCTTCTCCTCTGCGCACCCGGCGTTTGCGCGCGAAGCAGAGCCTCATTCTCTCCTGCCGCCCGGCGGTATGAGCGTCCGGTGCCGCGGCTTTCCTGTCTCCGATTGAGGGCGTAGTCTTCCCTGCGCGCGTGCATCCGTGGCCGCGGAGTGCGCCGGAATCTACATGCGCCGGAGGTCGGCCTGCACGCGGCAGCCGCTGTCGTTCGAGAATTCCAGCGTTCCGCCCAGCTGGCGGGCGAGGCTCAGAGCCAGCTTCAGTCCCATCGAGGCGCTGGCCGCGGGGTTGAAATTTTCCGGCAGCCCGCGGCCGTCGTCGCGCACGATCAGGCGCACGGCTCCTTCGGCGCGGCGGACGGAGACGGATATATTGCCCTTGCGCCCGTCGGGAAATGCATGCTTCAGGCTGTTGCAGAGCAGCTCATTCATCAGCAGACCGAAGGGAATGCCGAAATCGAGCTTGAGCGGGATGTCGTCGGCATGCAGGCGGAGATGGACCTGGCCCGGCTCGAGAGACGTGGAAGCAAACAGGTCGCGAAAGAGATCGCGCAGATAGTTCGCGAGCGGAAGCCCCTCGATGTGCGGCATCTGATAAAGCCGTTCGTGGAGCAGCGCCATGGCGTGCACGCGCTCCACCGTGTTTTCAAAGGCCTCGCGCATTTCGCCCTCGGGAAGCAAGCGCGCGCGCATCTTCAGCAGGCTTTGCACCACTTGCAGATTGTTCTTGACGCGATGATGAATCTCCCGGAGAAGCACTTCTTTCTCGCGCAGATTGCGCGACACAAACTCGGCCTGCGCCTCCGCCTCTTCGCTCTTGCGGCGCAGTTCTTCCACCGTGGCTTCGAGCTGCCGGGTGCGCTCCGTCACGTTGTGCTCCAGCTCCGCCGCCACCTGCTCGCGCGCGTCGGCAAACATCTTTTCCTCGGTGCGGTCCCGGGCAACGCGGACGTACCCCACCACTCCGCCGCACTCGTCCTTGACCGCGGAGAGCACGCCGCTGGTAAACAGGAGGGTGCCGTCGCGGCGCAGGCGCCAGCTGTCGGTGCAGCAGCGGCCGGAGGACGCGGCCTCGGCCAGCTCCTGTTCCGGCGCTCCCTGGTGCCGGTCCTCGATCGTGGCAAAGATGGAGTAATACTGCCCCAGCGCTTCTTCAGCGGAGTAGCCGAGCATTTTTTGCGCGCCCGCTCCCCATCCGGTCACGCGCCCCTGGGCGTCCAGAGTGTAGATGGCGTGCTCGTCGATGTTCTCGAGGATCACGCGGTACTGCTCCAGCTCCAGATTGAGCTTGCGCAGGTTTTCAACCGAAAGCCTGTGCTCGGTCAGATCATGCACGACGCGAGTGAAGCCCGTCAGCCGCCCGGCTGCGTTGTACATGGCGGTGAGATCGGTCTCAAGCCACGCTTTGCGGCCGTCCGCGCCCGATCGCCAGCCCTCCGTCCGGTGCCTGCCCAGGCGCGCCGCCTCGTCGAGCCGGCGCGCCGGCTCTCCGCGTTCCACTTCCTCGGGCGAAAGCAAGATAGAAAAAGGCCTGCCCAGCGCTTCGGTGGCGGTCAAGCCGTAAAAGCGCCGCGAGCCTGCATTCCAGGTGAGAATTCTACCCTTGCTATCGAGCAGGTGGATGGCGTAATCGCGCACGCTTTCAACCAGGGCACGGAGGTGCGTGTGGCTGCGCAGGAGCATCGCGTCCAGCCTTCGGCATACGGCCACCACGAACGTGCGCTCGCCCACCGTGAACGGCCAGAGCATCACGTCGACGGAGAAGTGCTCGCCCTGCGCGTCGCGGGCCTTCAAATCGATACCCGAACCCATGGCCCGCGCCATAGGAGCCCGGTGATAGGCGAGCACATCGTGCTCGTGGCGGGCGCGCGCCTCCTCCGGCAGAAGCATGCTCACCGGCTGCCCCTCGAGGTCCTGGCGCGCGTAGCCGAACTCCTCGAGCAGGCGCGCATTGCCGCCGGCAATGCGGCCGCGATCGTCGGTGATCACGACCATATCCGGATGGCCTTCAAAGAGGGTGAGCAGCAGGCCGGCCGCGCCGGAGGAAGACAGCTCCTCCGGAAGCCAACCCCTGCCAGGAGAAACTTCCGTTTGCCGCTCTTCCACCTGGGGCATGGTCTGTACTCCGCGGATGCCGCCGCGCTTGAGGATGGGGAAATTTTCCGGCCGCGGCAAACCCCACATGCTGCCACGACCATACTCCTGTGCAGCAGCGCTTACCGCGTCAAGGCCGGACGCGCACGGGCACGGATTCCCGAAAGGGAAGAAAGCTGATGGGCTATCCGAAAACGGGCCGGCTCGCGCAGTTGTCCAAGCGGCCGGCGCACTCTCAGTTCATGACCCGCTGGCGCACCACCGTGGCCTGCGCGCCGCCGTGCAGAAGCTTCTGCAACAGGTCACGCGCGATGCGCGGATCGGGGTCCATGCTCAAGCCCGTAAGCGTGCGCCCCACCAGGCTCTCGGCAGGCACGCCGGTTTCCTCGAGCAGCATGCGATTGACGCGCACAATGCAGCCGCTTGCGTCCAGTTGCATCATGGCAATGGGCGCGGTGTGAAACGAGTGGCCCTCTTCGAACGCCTCCTCGACGGCCTGCGTCCGCAAACGCTCCGCGGCGTCGCGCAAGGTGATCACCCAGCCGGTGCGCTCGCCGGCGTGGCTGCTCAGCGGCGAGACCGACAAGTCCACCAGGATGCGATCTCCGCCATTGCGCTCCAGATCGAGACCAAACTCTTCCACGGCGGCATCGCTTACGCCGGCCTGCGCCAGGCACTGGTTCTGTTCGCCCAGGCGCAGCACCTCCTCAACCGGCTTCTCTTTTGCCTCTTCGATGGGCCAGCCGGTCAAGTCCTCGGCTGCTGCATTCATAAAGCGCACGGTACGCGCCGCCGAGACAAGGATCACGCCTTCGCGCATGCCGCTCACCGTGGCCGTGATCGCCTCTTCCTCCGCTTTGTGTTGCGCTTCCGCCTTGCCCCGGTGCAATCCTACTTCGAGAGCCGCTTTGAGCTCGCGGCGCTGGAACGGCTTGGTCAAATAGCCGTAAGGCAGCTCGCGCGCCGCACGCTTGATGGTGGGCTCATCGCTATAGGAGGTAAGGAAAATCACAGGGATTCCGTACGCCTCGCGCAGAAGCCGCGCCGTCTGGATGCCATCCATGCTGCCCACGATACGCACATCCATCAGCGCCAGATCGGGACGGTTTTCCTCGGCTGCGATCAGCGCTTCGTCCGCGCTCTCCGCCTGGCCGATCACCGTCAGCCCGAGCTGCTCGACTTCCTGTTGCAGATCCAGAGCCACAATCGGCTCATCCTCGACAACCAGAATCTTCCCCTTCATGAAGTCCCTCCCGGAAGGCTGCGCTGCCGCTCTCCGCGCTCCCTGGGAAAGGGGGTTGCAGCCCGTCCGTGTGCACTCTATCGGACGAAAGGCGCAATTCCCTTAGCCCAGGCGCAGAGAATCTTCCGGCCGGAGTAATTTGAGAGAGTCTTAATGAGGGAAAGGACATGTGGCGCAAAATCATACACCCAAGGCAGACCGCGATGAGTTCGCCGCGTGCATGCCAGGGACTTCTCGACCGCAGGCAGGCCTCCGGACGCCGCAGGCGGCGCCCCGCGAAACCCACCCGCTTCGAGCCGATTGGACCGGAGCTTATTCTCCGCCGCTGGTTCCGGCGTTGCCCGCCGCGATCGCCAGCGTCATGCGCGATGCCGGCTGTCGATTCATTGCATGAAAAAGAATCTCTCCGGCATGGGGCATCCGCTCTTAACGAGCCGCTCGCGCCCGCTCGCAAAGCTGCTCCAGCACTTCGCACGCGGCTTTGACGCCATCCTCGCGCGCCAGCGCCTGCGCCACGGTTTGCGCCCGCTGTTCGTACTCCGGCTCGGCGAGCGCCGCCCGGATCTCGCGGGCCACGCGCGCCGGTTTGTAGCCTGCGCGCTGGATCACGCGCGCCACGCCCAGCCGCTTCATGCGCCGCGCGTTGTCCGGCTGGTCGTGCGAGTAGGGCATGATGAGCATGGGCCGGCCGGCGCGCAGGCACTGCGCCGTGGTGCCCACGCCGCCCTGGTGCACGACCAGAGAGACCCGCGGGAACAGGGCCGAATAGGGCGCGTACTCGGCCATGCAGATAGAGGGGGGGAGCTCGCTCTGCGGACGGTTGCGCGGATCGTTGCCGAGGAGTAGCAGCGCGCGCACGCCGGCGCGCACGGCCGCACGCGCCGATTGCTCGTAGAAGTCG
>JASHUF010000252.1 GCA_030040175.1 Acidobacteriaceae bacterium | reverse complement strand
TCGGACCAGAGCGCCGGATCGGCGAGGCGGGTTTCTATTTGGGCGAGTTCCCTGCGGATGCGGGCAGGGTCAAAGATACTCCCGCAGGTCGCGCACCTGGTTGCGGACGGGAGCGTAGGCAAATTCGAGATCGTTCAAGGACGGCATAGTTTGCTCTTTATGACCTGGCTTAGGGTGAATTGTAAATCTGTGTTTCACCTATGTGGTGTCTCAAAAATTCGAGCGAAATTTGCTCTATCATCCTGAGCGTAGTTTACGGCATTTTCTGAGTTACTGTGTCCTTTTCATTTCCTCGTAAGGTCGCCGCTCCCTGTTGGTCGCGTCGACTCTGCCTTCCGTCTTCGGGATACAGCTACTCAGAAAATGCGTTAGCCCGGCTCCGAGCCAAACGGGGTGGAAGAACCTACCATCGCTTTTGTCATGAATGTCATGAACTTATGGGATATCACACTGGCTGGCTTCAGAATATCACTGGACCGGTTCGTAGGTTTTCTCGATCCGCCACCTGCCGATTACAACAGGTCCGAAAATAGGCCGTCTAACCTGCCAACTCGCGGAGAGTCATTCAGGGAGTGCAGCCCCAACAGACGGATCGTGAGCCTCCCGATATCGGTTGTGGCTGGTAGCCGTGGGCTCTTCCCCACCTTTCTGCGGCTTTTTCCAACTTTGTGTTACCGGAGTTTAGGAAATCTTCAGCCATTTGTAAGGTGCCGAACCGATCCAGTGCATCGGTCAGCAAATCCTCCGAGCCAGGCTGACCCATTGCGATGAGGTTGCGGTAGTCTGAAGCGATATCTTTGAGTTGCGATTTCACCTGTTGAGCGATGCTCGCCGCCTCGGGGTCGCTGAATTTGCCCAACGCTTCAGCCGCATAGTATCTGATGCCCGGGTCCGGATCTCTCAGAGCGGCGGTTAGGGGTTCGATGGCCGGCGTTCCGATATTTACCAATGCAGCGATAGCGTCTCTCCGAACGTATTCATCGTCTTCTTTCAGTGCAGCGATCAATGGCTCGATTGCGCTCGCTTCCTTAATTTTTCCCAACGCCACAACCGCGTCATCGTGGAAGCGGAGGTTCGGATCCTTGAGGGCGGTAATCAGGGGCTCGACTGCGCGACCATCCCCGGAGTCCCCCAACTTCATGATTGCAAAAAGACGGACCTCCTCGTTACTATTGCCGAAAGCCTCGAGCAGTTGCGCCATTGAATAAGGGGCATTGATTTCGTCTAATGCGTTGGCGGCGGCATCGCGGACAAGGTTATTCCCGTCCTTCAGGGCGGCGAACAGGGGGAGAACCGCGCGCCGGTCTCCGGCCTTCCCCAACTGAAAAGCCGCACTGTATCGGGCATTGGCATCTGGGGAACTAAGCTGGCTGATCAGTTGACCCACCTGATCGACCTGCCCATAGGCGATCATCGCTAGACCGATCATGATGGCGCATAAGTGCATTTGCACAATCAGCAGCCGCTTGGACTGACCGATGCGGCAGACCCTGTGTTGTGGCATAACTCACTCCCGATGCGTGGCCTGCACGATAGACTACCACCAATATTGGGCATTCTGAATCAGGAATCTCCTGGTCTGGGTGCGCTGTTATACGCACTTTCCATGTACCGCCTACGCCACTTTTATCTCATCGAGCAGACCGGGGTTTTTGTCTCCAGAGGGAGCAGGGGCCTTCAGGCCCCTGAAGAGAGCGATTCAATGCGCGGCCTTTAGGCCTGGGCTCTCTCTCCTGTCTGCATGGCCCCGCAAGTGGAGAGGCATTGGGTCTTGCGAGCCATGAGCGGCGGAACCAAAGGGGTGGGCTACGTGGCCCCAACAGCTCGCACCGTACCGGGTACCGCAGCAAAGGCCCGTGGCTAAAGCCACTCCGATTGAATGCCGGAATTCAGGAGCCTGAAGGCTCCTGCTCCCTCCGTCTTTGAAAGCCTGACGCCGAACCTCAAGCCTCCTGCTCCCTCCGTTGAAACCGAATTCCTGTGCTTGCGGGGCTGAATTGCTAACTTGCTGACCTGCTGACCCGCTTAGCCAATGGCCAGGCGATCACGCCAATCGTAACGATGACACAGAGCCAGGCGAAGACGTCGCCGTGGGCGGTGTAGAAGGTGATGTCGCTGCGGAAGGCGAACTGGGCGGGGAGGGCGTCGACGGCGTGGCGGGGGATCGATTGGCGCACGCGGCCGTAGGGATCGATGACGGCGGTGACGCCGTTGTTGGTGTCGCGCAGCAGCCAGCGGCGGTTTTCGATGGCGCGCATGCGGGCCATGTTCAGGTGCTGCCAGGGAGCGCTGGTGTCGCCGTACCAGCCATCGTCACTGATGTTGACGAACACTTCGGCGCCGTTGCGCGCGAACTGGCGCACCTCGTCGGCGAAGACGGCCTCATAGCAGATGAAGATGCCGTAGCGATGTTTTTTCTGGTCTTGGCCGGCTAAGAGGAAGGTTTTGCGTTCTGTCCCGGGCGTGAAGGCGGAGACTTTGCCGGTGAGCTTGCGGGCGAAGAAGAAGAATTTGGCATAGGGCACATATTCACCCCAGGGGACGAGGTGGATCTTGTCGTAGCGGCCCACCTCCTGGCCCTGGTCGTTGTAGATCATGGCGGAGACATGATCGATCCAGGCGCGATCGGGCGCGGAGAAGTCGGAGCCGATGCCGTTGACGATGAGGGGGGCGTCGTCCGCGCGGGCGATCTGGGGCAGGGAGCGCTCAAAGCGCGGGTCCGTCTCGAAGTACGGCGCGGGCGACTCGGGCCAGACGACGAGATCCGGGTGGGCCGGTTTTTGCGCACAAAGAGGATCGAGCGTCGGCGCTGTGGTCTGCGGGATTCCGGCGATGTACGGTCCGCAGGTTTCGCCGGCGAGTTGCGCGAATTGGGCCATGTGCGCGTCCCACTCGCCGGGAGCTTGCCAGTAGCCGGTGTTTTCCACGTCGAGGTTGGGCTGGATGAGGACGGCGGTGGCGGTGGTGGGCGTATCTCGCGATGTCGAAAGGAATCCCAGGACAAGCAGCAGCAGAGCCGGACTAAGCCGAAGAAATCGGAACAGCAATTCACGGCGTGTCCCGCAGGGGTAAATGAAACGACCCAGAATTTGCGCGTTCAACAGAACCAGAAAGAAGCTGATTCCGTACACTCCCGTCCATGGCACGAATTGATTCAGCAGCCCGTTGTCCACCTGCGAATAGCCGAACTGGTCCCAGGGCACGGAAGTGATGCGCGCGGCGGCCAGTTCCAAAGCCGTCCACAAGAACGGCGCGAAGAGAAGCGCGAGACGCGTCGATCCGGTTCTTTTCTGCACAAAGGCGAGGCCGAGGCCG
>JASHUF010000251.1 GCA_030040175.1 Acidobacteriaceae bacterium | reverse complement strand
CGAATCGCCCACGCGGCCCGGCATCTTGCCCTGCATGCCGCCCGTCGAAGTACCGGCCGCGATGTTGCCGTTCACGTCCAGCGCAACCGCGCCCACCGTCCCATAGCTTCGCTGGTCCGGTGTCTCATCGTAAACGGCTACCGGAATGGTTGCACCCGGCGGCGGCGCTCCCGCCGGCCGCGGAGGCACGGGTTTGTCCTCGTTCTGGAGCTGTTTGACAAGCGACTGCCAGCGGCTTTCTGTAAAGAAGAAGCTCGGGTCCACCTGCTCCAGACCCGCCTGCACTGAAAACGCGTCCGCACCCGGACCCACCAGCATCACGTGCGGCGTTTTTTCCATCACCGCGCGCGCCAGGCTGATGGGATAACGTGTGCGCGTGACGTCGGCTACGGCTCCGGCCCGCTCGGTGGCGCCGTCCATGATGGCCGCATCCAATTCGGTCTTGCCCTGCTCGGTGAACACCGCGCCGCGGGCTGCATTGAAGTGGGGATCGTCCTCCATCACCCGGATCGCCGCTTCCACTGCATCCAGCGAGGAACCGCCCTTTTTGAGCACTGCCGTTCCCGCTTCAAGAGCCTGCTTGAGCCCGGCACGGTAAGCGGCCTCGCCCTCAGGGCCGAGCTTGGCGCGCTCGATCACGCCCGCGCCGCCGTGGATCTCCATCGCCCAATGTCCCTGCGTCTTCGCCAGCGGCGCCTGCGCCGCGGCCGTTACCGCAGACGATATTGCAGCCGACATCGCGGTGAGGGCCATCACCGCGCCCACCCGGCCTCTCTTCGCTCCGCGCACACGCTCACCTCCCTGGCCTGCATGTTCATGCTACTCTGATGCCCTTCCGTTATCATCGAAACGCCGCGCCGGCCCGAGACATTTGCGCCCCGGTCAGGTCCAATCCAGATAGGCGCGCACGACCGACCGTCCTTGCGCGGCATGGAACCGGACGTATGCCTCGCCTGCCAACGCGCTCGCTTCTCTCTGCCGGCTTCGCCGCGTTGACCCTGTTGCGCCTGGCGCCGGCGCAGCAGCCGCCCCCGGCAAACCCAAATGGGCCGCTCCCCGATATCCGCGAGCTCATGCGCCAGGTGGTCGAGCACCAGAGGCAGCTCGAGAAGGTGCGCGAGAATTACACCTTCGACTCCGTCCAGACCGTCGAGGACATCGACGCGAGCGGCAACGTGACCAAGACTGAGACCGAGGAATACAACGACTTCTTCGTCAACGGGCACATCATCGAGCGCATGGTGAAGAAGAACGGCCGGCTGCTCAGCGGCGGCGAGGAGCAGAAAGAGACCGGGCGCGTGACCAAGCTGATCGAGAAAGCCCAGGGAACGCCGCCGGACCAGCCCCTGGAAGGCCAGGAAGTGAGCGTGAGCCGGCTGCTCGACATCATGGACGTGCGCAACCCGCGTCGCCAGATCTTCCGCGGCCGCCCGACCATCCTCTTTGACTTCGTCGGCCGCAAGGACGCCAAGACCCACGGCATCATCGAAGACGCCTCGAAGAAGCTCAAAGGCACCATCTGGATCGACGAAGCCGACCGCGAGGTCGCGCATCTCGAGGTCAGCTTCGACTCGAACTTCCGCATCGCCGGCGGGCTTTTCGCGAGCGTGCAGAAGGGCTCGAACTTCCAGTTCGACCAGGCCCCGGTGGAAAGCGCCGCCGCGAGCGGCCTGTGGCTGCCCACCGGCGGCCAGGCCAACATGACAGCACGGCTGCTTCTGGTCAAGAATCTGCGCCAGCGCGTCACCGAGCGCGACTTCGGCTTTGAGCACTTCGGCGTGGAGACGCAGCAGTCGAAGGACGCAAAGACCGTTGCCCCGGCGAAGCCGTAGCCGCTCCAGTAGAGGTCCTCGACGCGCTGCCCGAGCACGTCCAGCGCTCGCTCCTTTGCTCAGTCGGTGTCCGGCCGCGAGTACGGCTTCTGGAGATATTGCCGCGCCTCGTTCACCGCGCCCTGGGTGTTGTCATTGGTCTGCACGGCGAGCCGGTATTCATTGACCGCGCGGTCGCGCTGCCCGGTGATGTCGAAGATCTTGCCGATGGCAATGTGGCTCCAGACCTCGGTCCACGGCGGCTCGTCGTCGCCGCGCAGCGCGTCGCGGAAGGCGTTCACGCTGGCCTGGTAGTTGCGCTGCGTGAACAGCACTTCGCCGATGCGGTAGCTCGCGAGCGAGCTCTGCGGGTTGAAGGTGAGCGCCTTCTGGTAGTCAGCCAGCGCGCCCACCAGGTCGCCCTGCGCCACCAGCTGCTGCCCCTTGAGAATGGCGATGCGCACCTGCAGGTCGGGCGTGGTTTTGAGCACCCAGTCCTGCGGATCGACGCTGATGTGCCGCGGCCGCCCGAAGGTGTCCACCACGTACTGGGTATTCGTCCCCACCACTTCCACCTTCTTGTCTACGGTCTTGCCGTCGGTCTCGATGCGCAGGTCCACGGACATGCGGAACAGGTCGAGATCCTGGTCGATCTCGCCGATGGTGCGGAAGCCTTTGTTGTTGCCCAGCCGGTAGACCGCGTACTTGTCTGTGAACTGCGGCGCCCCGGTCCCGTCGATCCACTGCGCAAAGAACGGCGTCAGCTCCTGCTGGCTCTGCGCCTCGGCCACGCGTTCCAGGTCGTCGGCACGGATTCCCTTGTCGGTGTACTGGCTCAGCGCTCCTTTCAAAATGTTCAGGAACATCGTCTCGCCCACTTCGCCGCGCAGCATGTGAAAGATCATGGCTCCCTTTTCCAGCGTCATCGACTGGAACTCCGGCGAAAACGGATCCATCCGGCCGGTGCTCGAAAGGGGAATGGTGTCGTAGGCCAGCGCGCCCGCGGAAACATCCTCAAGTGCCGCCTTCAGCGCACTCCGGCCGCTCTCGTTCTCTACGTACATCAGCTCGCCGTAGCGCGTCATCCCATTCGTGATCCACGCATCGTTCAGCGAGTGCGGGCTCACTTCCAGCCCCCACCACTGGTGGGCGATGGTGTTGGCCAGCCAGCGTATCCCCGACTTATCTCCGGTGCGGTTGCCGGGAATGCCGGCCA
>JASHUF010000250.1 GCA_030040175.1 Acidobacteriaceae bacterium | reverse complement strand
ATCTCCGTATGCCCCTGATTGACCAGTGCAGTTACTGTGTTCAATAGAGCCTCGGATGTTTGCGGGACCACTTCCGCGCTAAATGAGACGAAGGCAGCGGGGCGAACCTGCCCCAAAGGCATTTGTAATGCTGGCGGTGTTGCCATAATGAGGGAATGCTAACATCAGCGCCCTGCAGAGTCTTTTGGTGGAAAAATCGCAGAGCCAGATGGCGCGGCGCGCAACGGATCGCCCCAAGGACGAAAACACGTATCCTACCCCACCAGCCACTCGCCAGCGGCGCAGCCTGCACAATCCTAGGCGCACGGCTGCGCGGAATAGCGCGCCCTCAGAACATCAGAGCGAGCCGCTTTTGTGGGGAAATCTCTAGGGGCAGATATGTACGCGCGCAGGCCGGGGGTGTGCAAGGGGGGCATGGGGTCCGCCCAAAAGCATGCTTCTCCATACCGGGGAAAATACCGGGGACCCTTAGCAGATAACCGGAGCTATCGAGAGTAATGGCAATGGACGCGGGACCCGCATGAACACAGGACGGCGGGCAAGTCAGAGTCATCTGGAGGAATCGCGAGAAATGGTCTGTCTTGCAACTCTTAACCGACAGGTTGCAGGTTCGATTCCTACCGCGTCCACCAGCACTGCGTGAGCTTATCGTGTGAGAGGTCCCTCGCCAAGGCTCGGGATTTCGCCTGCGGGCTCGGACGCCCGCAACACGGCTCAAGTTCGATTCCTACCGCATCCACCAGCTTCCCATCTCTTCGATTGCCCAATCGGGTCCTCGCGCGATCGCATGCGTCCTTGCTCCGGCGCTGCCTCGCCGCCAGTTGACTCGCTGGTTCCATGGCGCGCGCACCTCTCGCCGGCAACGCCGAATGTTGCTATATATTTGCAGGAGATTCCCGAGGAAAGATCGAAGTCCGGAATCGATAAGGAGAACGCCGTGGCCGTTTCCTGCCCGCAGTGTGGCGCTGCGGTAGCTCCCGGCATGCGCGCGTGCCAGTTCTGCGGCGCACGGGTGGAATCCACGGAGCAGACCGCGGAGGCGAACGCACCCGCGAGCGCACCGGCGGAATCGTCCACGGGGTATTTTGCGCCGCCATTGCCGGTTGCGGATGCCCGCTTAGAAGAGCCGGCTCCGCCGCCGAATTCTCAATTGCCACGGGCGCAGGAGAACGTCCTCGCGGAGCCCAAGCCGGAGCCCCGAAAGACGGATCCCGGAAAGCCGGAGCTTGGAAAATCGGCCCCGAAGCGCCGCCTGATGTCTTTTGCGGTTCAAGCTGCAGCCGGCCTGCTGGCTTTCTGGCTGGTGCTCTTCTTTGCGTACCGGCTGCTGTCGGGCTTCACGGGTGCAAGTCCCTTCTCCACCGGCAACAGTGCGCGGCCATCGCGCGCGGCGACGTCGTCGGGCGCCGCCGCCGCGGCCGATCTCGGCGTCGATGTCTATCCCGGCGCTCGCGCCTTGTCGGACCCGGACCGCAGCGACTCCACCGACCGCACAGTGTTCATCCAATCGTTCGTCTCCAGCGACAAGATGGATCTGGTGATCGATTTCTACAAGGCCCGCATGGTCGGGCAGACCTCCATTTATGCCAGCGGCAACGGCGTGGTTGTTTCCATCAGCCCGAACGTGCAGGAAACGATTCAGATTGCCATTGCACCCGCCGCCGGCGGAGCAGGGACAAGAATCACCATCACGCATACGACCCTCAGAAATTGAGGCGGGCATGGAAGCGATTCCGCGCGGAACCTTCAGCGCCCCCGCCCTCATGGCGGGGTACACTGGAGGGGCCGGAATTTACCGCATGAAGCGCTTCGCCATCGGTCTCTACATTGTGGCCACGCTTGCCCTGTTGGGATGGGCCTACTACCAGGCCATCTACGTGGCGCCGACAGACGCCATGCAGGGCGAAATCTTCCGCATCATCTTTTACCATGTGCCTTCGGCTGCGGTGGCCTTCGTGTTTTTCGGGATCTCGCTTGCCGCCTCCATTGGCTTTTTGAGCTGGCGGCACAGCCGGCCGGGGTGGGCGCAGGCCGCCGATGCGTGGGCGCTCTCCGGCGCCGAAGTCGGGGTGGTCTTCTGCACCGTGGTGCTGCTCACCGGACCCATCTGGGGACGGCGCGCCTGGGGCATCTGGTGGACGTGGGACGCGCGCCTGACGACGACCCTGACCCTGTGGCTGATCTATGTGAGCTATCTGCTGCTGCGCCGCTTTGCCGCCGGGCCGCAGGTGCAGACTCTCGCCGCCGTGCTGGGCATCTTCGGCGGGCTCGACGTGCCCATCGTCTACATGTCGAATCGCTGGTGGCGCACGCAGCACCCCGCACCCGTGTTTGGCGGCGCGCCGGGCACGGGGATGGACAAGTCCATGCTGCCGGCCTTCGGGTGGAACCTGCTGGCCTGGTTCGCCTGGGGCATTCTCATCCTGGCCATCCGCTACCGGCTTGAGCGCCAACATCAGGAGATCGAAGGCGCCGAAGCCGCGGAGGCTCTGCGGGCGTAGGCGCAGCTCCCGTCCAAAACCAGGAGAAAAGAACAATGGATCAGGCCGCAATTCTCGATCATGAATTTCGCGTGGCTGCCTATTTGGTCACCTGGGCGGTGCAACTGCTCTATTTGGTGCGGCTGGGCCTCAAATGGCGCGCGCAAAAGCGCGAAGCCGCCCGGGCCGGACGCGGACAGCGCTGAGGCCGTGCAGCGCCCCGTAACGGGTTCCCCGGCATCTTTTCGCCGGCGTTTTTGGCCTGAGGCGGCAGGGCCGGAACCGGTTGAACGGCAGGCAATGGCGCGCGGCGGGATTTCTGTTTAACTTATCCTTTTTTAATAACATGCGCTGAAAGAGGGCGCTCTCGGCGAGGGCCGGATTTGACCCTCCTCCGGGTTACTTTTGGGGAAAACCCCTAACACATGCCTGTATCTCATTCCAGTGGAAGTGCTATTTCCGGAACCTCCTCTCTGGGCGAAGATTCAACTGTAAAGAGGCTCTTGAGAGCTATAGAAGGAGAGTTTCCCATGCACGAGCTATTAATTGCCATCGCTTTTAT
>JASHUF010000249.1 GCA_030040175.1 Acidobacteriaceae bacterium | reverse complement strand
CTCAACCTGCACCGCTGCGAGCCCCTGCACCACGCCCGGCGGAACCACGCTGAACGATATCGAGTTCCAGGCAGTGAAACGCATCGGCCGGAACTTCGAGGTGAATGGCAGCTTCACGCTCGAACACTGGAAGGCGCCGATTTACCTGCCGGGCGAGCAGACGGTGACGAGCACCAGCATTCAGCTGACCTGGTTCCCCGGGCGCAAGGTGAGTTTCTAGAACTGGTTGCATCAATGGCTTTGTAAAAGGGCACGGCTTTAGCCGGGCCGCAAAGGCCGCATAAACATTGGGGCTTTGGCCCCTGAGGGACACTACCCAACCGCCTGAGGCCATTGATGCAACCAACTCTAGAGATTCGCTCTTCGCACTTCCGGCTATTGAGTGAATAGCTCCACGAGCGCGCTCAGAACAGCGCTCAAGGTTGCCGGCGCAAGAAATCCAGTGCGTTTGATGAGCCGCGCCTTATCGACTGTCCGGACCTGGTCGAGGAGAATGAGCCCGCTTCTCCCTGCGTGCCGCGCCGGAATGCGGAAAGGAGCGGGAAACCCCTGGCTCGTGAGAGGCGCAATGATTGCCGTACGTAAGTGGTTGTGTATCTCAGGAGGAGAGACCACGATGCAGGGCCGGGTCTTTCGGATTTCACTGCCGGCGGTCGGATCGAGCCTTACCCGCCAAATGTCACCGCGCCTCACCGGACCTCGGCTTACCATGACCAATCCGCATCCGCTTCGTTGGCGAAGTCGGGCAAAACCAGCGAGTCTTCACCGTTGGCCGCGATTTTCTTGCTCGCTTCTGCCCAGCCGCTGCGGAGTGCCCGCTTAGGCTGGCGAATTATCAGGGCATTTCCCTCCAGCAGAATCTCTGCCTCACCATCCAAGCCGGCCTGATCGAGCAAAGGCTTGGGAATCAGTACCCCGCGTGAATTTCCTATGCGTCTGATGGTCGTCCGCATGCAATCCCCATGTACCAACAATGTTATCACGTGAGAGGACCTGCACATTTCGAGAAATTGCCCTACTTCGCGCGCGGGTGAGTCTTGTCGTAGACCTGGACAAGCTGCGCGGTGGTGAGCTGGGTATAGCGCTGCGTGGTGGACAGCCGCTCGTGGCCGAGCAGCTCCTGAATGGCGCGCAGATCGGCGCCTTCTTCGAGAAGATGCGTGCCGAAGGCGTGGCGCAGGGTGTGCGGATGCACGTCCGAGGGGAGTCCGCGGAGAATGGCGATGCGCTTGACGATGCGTCCCACGCTGCGCGTGGTAAGCCGCCCCTGGCTTTTCGCGCCCACGCCGCGCAGTTGCAGGTTGAGAAAGAGCGCGGGCGATTGCGCGGCGCCGTCGCTGCGGGCCGCGGCCAGGCGCGCCGCGCGCTCCACCAGGTACACGCGCAGCGCCAGAGCGGCCGCGTCGCCCAGGGGCACGTAGCGCTGCTTCTGTCCCTTGCCGCGCACCAGCACGGCTTCATTGGCCCAGTGAATGTCTTCGAGGTTGAGCCCGGTAAGCTCGGCGTTGCGGATGCCGCAGCCATAGAGCAGCTCGAGGATGGCGCGGTCGCGCGCCGGCCAGCTGGCGGCGTCGTCGCGCACGGAATCGACCACGCGATTCATCTGCTCGATGGAAGGCACGCGGGGAAGATGCTTGGGCAATTTGGGCGTGGAGACGAGCGCGGCGGGGTTCTGCTCGATGTGGCCGGCGCGCGCCAGCCACTTGAACCAGCTGCGAATGGCGGCCAGCGCGCGCGCGGCGCTGGCCTTGGAAAGGCCGCGCTCGTAGAGCGTGCCCAGGTAAGCGCGGATGTGCGTGTGCTCGACGCCGCCGACGGGGATTTTTTCATCGGCGCCCGCCGCGGCCCGGGATCCCAGCCAGGATGCAAAGTTTTCGAGCTCGCGCCGGTATGCGCGCAGCGTATGCGCAGAGGCGCCACGCTCGTTCCCCAATACGCTCAAAAAATCGGCGACCAGCTTGGCGGGGGAAGACGCGGGCCCGGCCGATGCGCTCACGACGGCTCCTTCTCAGGAAGAAGATGCGCAGATTGGGGTCCACGTTTGTTGCCGGCAATTCCTCCGCCGGGTAGGACACGGAAGGAAGAAGCGTGAGGGACAGCCGGCGCCTCTGCCGCCGGTGTGCCGCGCCGCTGCTCGCGGGGATGATGCATGCGATGCACGGCTTTGAGGCGCCCGAGCGCGAGATGCGTGTAAACCTGGGTGGTGGAAATGTCGGCGTGGCCGAGCAGCATCTGCACGCTGCGCAGATCGGCGCCGTTCTCCACCATGTGCGTGGCGCAGCTGTGGCGCAGTTTGTGCGGGCTCGCGGAGCTCGAGGCCATCTTGACCAGGTGCCACACCCACTGGCGGGTGAGCGGCATCCCGCGCAGGGAGAGAAAGAGCCGCGCTCCGCCGGGCCGCGCGTAGCGTCCTTGGCGCGCGGTGCTGATGCGCTCGAGATGCGGCCGCCCTTCGCGCAGGTATTCTTCGAGAGCCGCGACGGCTGTACGGCCAAGCGGAACGATGCGCTCCTTGTCGCCCTTGCCGCGCACCTGCACGCGGCCCGCATCGAGCCCCAGATCGCTGGTCGAAAGAGAAGTAACCTCGGAGACGCGCAGGCCGCCCGCATAGAGAAGCTCGAGAATGGCGCGGTCGCGCAGCGCCGCGGCGTTGGCCTGCGGATGGGTGGCGGCCATGCCGGCGCGCTCGAGCATTTCCGCGACCTCCGGCTCGGCCAGCGACTTGGGCAGAACTTTCCATGTTTTGGGCGACTCAATGTTGACGGTCGGATCGTGGTGGATGCGGCGGTCGAGCAGCAGCCACTTGTAAAAGCCGCGCAGGCAGCTCAGCTTGCGCGCGGCGGTGCGGGAATCGATGCCGTGCGCGCGCAGATGCGCGAGGAACGCGGCCACATCGGCCTCGACGGCGGTGCGCAGCACGCCGTTGCGGCCCTCGATGAATTCGGCGAAGGTGCGCAGATCGCCGAGATAGGCCTCGCAGGTGAGCGGGCGCAGACCTTTTTCGACGCGCAGATAG
>JASHUF010000248.1 GCA_030040175.1 Acidobacteriaceae bacterium | reverse complement strand
GTGCCGTAGATGCGCTGGAGCTGCGGATTCTTTTCGTTGCCCAGCCAGTAGGCGCCCGAAATGCTCATCACCTTGACGGCTTTCACCCGGCCCGTCGAGGGCACGTGCGGGCCGCGGCAGAAGTCGACGAAGTGGCCGTTGCGGTAAAAGCTCACCTGCGCGCCGGGCTCCGTAAACCGGGTGACGAAGTGCGCCTTCATGAAGTCGCCATCGCGGTCAAATGCGGCCAGCGCCTGCTCGCGCGGCTCGTACTCGCGCACAAACTTCTCGTCGCGCGCGATCACCTCGGCCATTCTGGCTTCAATGGCGGCGAGGTCTTCCGGCGTGAAGGGCTTCTCGCGATAAAAATCGTAAAAAAATCCGGAATCCGTGGCCGGGCCGTGGCCGAGCTTGGTCTCGGGAAAGAGCTCGAGCACCGCGGTCGCCAGCACGTGCGCGGCGGAGTGGCGCACCACTCTGAGCGCGTCGGGATCGCTCTCCTTGATCAGCTCCAGCTTCACATCTTCCGTGAGCGGCGCTGTGAGATCCACCAGGCGCGGCGCGCCCGCCTGCTCGGCGGCATACATGCCGGCCTCCGGCTCGCCGGCGGCGGCTTTTGTCTCGCCGGCGCCCCCGGCGCCGTTGACAGGCGTGAGGCGCGCAACGATGCTTGCAGCGGCGAGACGCGGCGAGATGGCGTTGGCAATCTCGAGCGGCGTAGTGCCCGAAGTAACGTGGTGAACTGCGCCGTCCGGCAGGTGTACTGCGATGGTTTGCGGGCTCATGTCGACTCGGAAAAAGGAGTGGCCGCGCGGCCCCCGGGTGAAACGGGCGGCGTTGCGCTAACACCTTAGGATATAACGCCGCGCGCCGCAACTCATGCGCGGTCATGCGGGTTTCAACGCAGGGAGAGCCGAATCGAAAAGCGCGGCAGTCTATGGATTCTCGAGAATCCAAGCATCGCGGGTAGTGACCTGCACCGGGACAGTTGCAGTGCGTTGCTTGCGGACAATCAGAAGTAACAAATCCGGTGACCCGATAGGGGATTTAGGGCTAGTCCTAAAGAACGCATGCGGCTCCGGATGGGGAATGGCAAGGTTGGTTCGTCGGCGGCTACATTCAGAAGCATAGTTAAAAAGAACCGGCCGGTTATATCTAAATCGGGTCTATAGCCAAAGGTACTGGGGTGTTTTTGGGGAGAAAGGCTCGAGGGTAAAACATGCAGGTGTTGTGTAGAAAGACGAACGGGAATGCCGAGTTTCACTGCTGTGTTTGCGGTCAGGGTTTTTTGATGTTTTGGGAACGGCAGTCTCACTCCGAACGGATGGAAATGCTGCACGAAATCCAGGAGACGCTGCGGCGGCAACATCGCACGGCTCCCGGACCGGAGGCCCATCCGTCGGGCGGGTTTCTGGCGCCGCAAACCAACGGCGCCGACGATCTGGTGGGTGCAGGGGTATCGGGAAGAGCGCCGACATGGGAGCTGTAAGGCGCCTCTGAAGGGTTTGGGCCCCCGGAAAGCGGGGGACATAGAAAGATCTCGAATTCGAATCGGCCAGGCGCAGCAGTTGGTTAAGCCGGCTCATAAAGCCGATAAGAAAAGAGACAAGGGTCTAGGTGGATTGCTAGGTGGGAAACCATAGAGGTTGAATCTGAGGTTCGGCCCGGAGCTTCACCGCACGAGGACGGACCCTGGCGAAGCGAACACTCAAATGCCGGCCAGCGACTACACCCACTGAGGTCATCGCTGCCGGCATTGCTTTTTGCGCAGTCCGCACGAAACGGGCGGGGAAGTTTTCCACTCCGCGGACTCATCTGCAAACACAGCGCAAGAGCGGCCGTCTCTGCCCGAGCGCAGGAAACCGCAGACCGTTGCGGCCGCGGAATGGCGCGCCTCGCAAGAGCAGCGAATTGCGACCTTTGATGGGCGAAAGAAAGCTCGAACCCGAAACAAAACCAAGGTCAAAATCTGTGCCGGAGCCGGCGCCGCGAAGCAAATGCACAAAGGGCCGGGAACCCTCCCAGCCCCTTTGTGTTTGTGTGCTCGATTCTGCCGGGATCCGGCCTCACGGGCTTAGAGGGGCTGAACGTCCGCCGCCTGCCAGCCCTTGGGGCCTTTTACGACGTTGAACTGCACGGTTTGGCCTTCCTGCAAACTCTTGAAACCACTCGAGTTGATTGCAGAGTAATGCACGAAGACATCCTCGCCGTTCTGACGCGAAATAAAGCCGAAGCCCTTCGCATCATTGAACCACTTCACGGTACCTTGTTCCATTTTTCTTGAATTTCCTGAATTGAATTGCGCTGGATGAATCGGAGCGACCACTGGCAGAATCTTGCTTGGTTGGGCGAGCTACTGCACACGCCCGGTTCGTTTCTAACGCTGGCATCAGTATACCATCGCTGTCAAAATACGGTACTTAATTCTTTTTGGCCCGCCGTCCGGTCAGCGGCGCCGCTGCCAATATCCCTTATTTATAAAGAGTTATCTTGGACTTTGGGGTTGTGTTAGTGTGAGAGCCGGTATGGCCAGCGATCCAGCAGTTGGAATGCTGCGGCGCGCCGAGGAAACCCTCGAAGCCGAGTTTGCCCGATTGCCCGAATTCCGGAAAACCCTGGACGAAGAGGCGATGGCGCGGGTTTTGGAGCTGGCGGCCCATCGCTTGGGCGACAATTTCCCCTATTTTCATCCGCTCTATGCCGGGCAAATGCTTAAACCTCCACATCCGGTGGCGCGGGCGGCCTATGCGCTGGCGATGAAAATCAACCCCAACAACCATGCCCTGGACGGCGGGCGGGCCAGCTCGGCGATGGAGGTGGAAGCGGTCGCGGCGATCGCCGCGATGTTCGGCTGGACGAGAGAGAACGGCGGGTACCTCGGCCACCTGACCTCGAGCGGCACCATCGCCAATCTGGAAGCCCTTTGGATGGCCGGACAGCTTGCGCCCGGGAAACGAATTGTGGGCTCGGAGCAAGCGCATTACACGCACTGGCGCATCTCCGGTGTGCTGCGCCTGCCTTACGCGAGCATGGCCGCGGACCGCTGCGGCCGCATGCGCCTGGACGTCCTCGAATCCGAGCTGCGCAAAGGGGACGTGGGCACGGTAGTGGCGACGCTGGGGACCACGGGCGTCGGCGCGGTCGATCCGCTCCACCAAATCCTGAGCCTGCGCGCGCGCTATGGGTTCCGGGTGCATGTGGATGGGGCCTACGGCGGCTACTTCGGATTGATTCCAGAGGAGTTGGACGAACCGGCGCGAAAGGCCTACGCAGCCGTCAGCCAGGCCGATTCGATCGTGATCGATCCGCACAAGCACGGGCTGCAGCCTTACGGATGCGGCTGCATTCTCTTTCGCGATGCGGCGCTGAACCGGTTCTACAAGCACGACTCGCCTTTCACGTACTTCACTTCAAAAGAATTACACCTGGGTGAAATCAGCCTGGAGTGCTCGCGCGCCGGGGCGGCGGCCGTGGCGCTCTGGGCCACGCAGCAGCTCCTGCCGCTTAAGCCCGGCGGCGAGTTTGCACGCGGCCTGGCCAGCAGCCGAAGAGCGGCCAAGGAGTTGGACCGGCGGCTGCGCGCAGACAGGAGGTTCGTCGCGCTGGCTCCGACTTTAGACGGCCTACCCGGCCAGGCCCCTTCGGCAGACTCAGGGCAGGCTGCGGCGCACCCGCCGGAGCTGGACATTGTGGTGTGGGCCTTGCGCGCAGCAGACCTTCGCAATGCTTCAGTATGGGCACAGGAGGTCTTTGACCGCTGCGCCGAAAGGGACTTGCATCTGGCTCTTGTACAATTGCCGCACGCCTGGTTTGCGCCATCGGCCGAAGCGGAAAACGACAGCCGGCTTGCGACCTGCCTGCGCTCGGTGCTGATGAAACCGGAGCACGAAGCGTGGCTGGACCCGATCTGGGGCCGGTTATCTGCGGCCGCTGACGAAGTGCTCGAAGGTTGAGCGCGGGCAAGTGAGAGGCTCACCCCAGGGCTCGTTGACGCGGAACAGGCGAAGCGGGTGGGTCATCGTGGTTGAATTTAGGCACAAAAGAAAACGTTCTCATAGCCAGGCGGGGAACGCGCGTGAGCGGAGTTGAGAAGAGAAATGCATGATCCGGCAGAGCTTCGTACCCTGCACCTGGAGCGCTTCCATGCCGAACCGGCTGTTTTTGCTGCGCCGGGGCGCGTGAACCTCATCGGTGAGCATACCGACTATGCCGAGGGATTCGTGATGCCTGCGGCCATCAACTTCGCCACGCTCGCCGGCATCTCGCCCAATACGAGCGGCAAGATCGCGATCTACTCCGAGAACTACCGCGAGGAGCGGAGCTTCGATGCAGCTGCGCTGCCGGTGAAACCAAGCGGCCACTGGAGCGACTATCCCATGGGCGTGGCTCACGTGCTTGCCGGCGAGGGCCACAGGATTCCCGGCTTCAGCCTGAGCCTATGGGGCGATGTGCCGCTCGGCTCCGGGCTGTCGAGCTCGGCGGCGGTCGAAGTGGCCACGGCCCTGGCCGTTGAGTCGCTGATCGGCACCTCTTACCCGGGACCGGTGCTGGCGAGACTTTGCCAGCGGGCAGAGAACCAGTTTGTGGGCGCAAGCAGTGGCATCATGGACCAGTTCATCTCCATCCACGGCCAGGAGAACCACGCGCTCCTGCTGGACTGCCGGGATTTGAGCTCGAAGCTGGCGCCGATTCCCGATGAGGTGGCGCTGGTCATCGCCAACACCATGGTGAAGCACTCCGTGGCCGGCGGCGATTATCCCACGCGCAGGCGCGAGGCCGAAGCCGCGTGCGCCGTGATTGCGCGCCACAGGCCGGAGGTGAAGTTCCTGCGCGACGCCACGCTCGCAGATCTGGAACGATGGGGACACGAGATGGAACCCAAGTCTCTTATGCGCGCGCGGCACATCGTCAGCGAGAATTTGCGCACCGTGGCGGCAGCCGACGCTTTGCTGCGCGGCGATCTCGAAGAATTGGGACGATTGATGGCGGAGGCGCACTGGAGCTACAGCCGCGATTTCGAAGCCAGCTGCGTGGAGGCCGACGCCATGGTGGAGCTGGCCGCCGATTTGCCCGGCCTGATCGGCGCGCGGCTTACGGGCGGGGGATTCGGAGGCTGCACCGTCAACCTGGTGGAGCAAACGGAAGCGGAGACGTTTGCCCAGAAGCTGGGCGAACGGTACACGGCGCGCATGGGCATTGTTCCCGAGATCCACATCTGTCACGCTTCTGGCGGCGCGCACCGGGTTGCCTGAGCCGGCGCGACCAAGGATGGTTGTCCTCTGTTGATAACGCGGCACATTCCAGGCCCGGGGAGCCCTTGATTCCGGACGCATCTCAATCGATGAAGCAGGCGCGGTTTTCCCGCTCTCTGCGAGGGTACCCGCGCGTTCCCACATTCGCCATGAGTAACACCCCTGTGGGACGAAACAAGGAAGGCCGCTGGACCGGTTCCTTGCTAAACTTGGGGATGTTTCTTCCGCGAGATGCTGAGGGCCGCGTGTTGGCATCCGGTGATTGGGGCTGGGAAGGGAAAGGCCGGACGGATGCCCGCAGCAGCGCCGGGATGAACGTTGCTCAAGCAAATCCCGGAACCGGGCGGAAGCGCGACGGAGAACCATACGCATGCAACCAAACTCGGTGAAGCCGTTTTCTTACGATATTTTTCCTTCAGCGGGCCACGTCGCTTACTTCTCCATGGAAATCGCCATTCAGCCGGGCATGCCCACCTATTCGGGCGGCCTGGGCGTGCTGGCCGGTGACACGCTGCGCTCGGCCGCCGATCTCGGCGTGCCGCTGGCGGCGTTTACATTGTTGCACCGCAAAGGATATTTCCAGCAGCACCTGGACGCGGCCGGCACGCAGACCGAAGAGGTGCAGGCGTGGAATCCGGCGGACTTCTGCACCGAGGAGCCGGCGCGGGTGACGGTGCTGGTGGAAGACCGCGTGGTGACGGTGCGCGCGTGGCGCTACGATCTGGCCGGGCGTTTCGGCCATGTCCTGCCCATCTATCTGCTGGACACCGATCTCGACGGCAACTCCGGGTGGGACCGCGGGCTCACCGACCATCTCTACGGCGGCGATGAAAATTACCGGCTGCAGCAGGAGATCGTGCTGGGCATGGGCGGCGTGCGCATGGCCAATGCGCTGGGCCTGCAGGTCAACGTTTACCACATGAACGAGGGCCACGCGGCGCTGCTCACGCTGGCTCTGCTCGAGGCGCAACTGGGCGGAGGACCGCTGGGCGCGGCCACCGAAGCCGACATCGAGCAGGTGCGGCGCAAGTGCGTCTTCACCACGCACACGCCGGTGCCCGCCGGGCACGACCGCTTCTCCACCGAGCAGGCCATCCGCATCCTGGGCGGCGACCGCACGGCGCGGCTGCAACAGCAGGGCTGCTTCCGCGACGGCCTTCTGAACATGACCCTGCTGGCGCTGCGCTTTTCGCGCTACGCCAACGGCGTGGCCATGCAGCACGGCAAAGTCTCGCGGCAGATGTTTCCCGAGTTCACCATCGGCACCATCACCAACGGCGTGCACGCGCCCACGTGGATTGCGGAGCCCATGCAGCAGTTGCTCGACGAGCACATTCCCGCGTGGCGGCGCGACAATCTCTATCTGCGCAATGCCATCGACCTGCCGGAAGCGA
>JASHUF010000247.1 GCA_030040175.1 Acidobacteriaceae bacterium | reverse complement strand
CCGCGAGCCCGGCATCCGCATGGCGCTGGTGTTTTTTTTGGGCGTGGCCGCGTTTCTGGTTTTGCGCGCCATTCTGCCGAAGGTTTAGCCGTGACTCTTGATGGTCGAGCTGGGGACGGCAGCTTCGCGGCCGAATCCCAGCTTGCGAGCGTAGAGGCGGAAAAGCAGCCTGGCGTAATCGCAGCCGACTCGGAAGTTGGCCTTGCTCTGGTCGGCGGTGCGGAGGCCGAAGGCAATGGGTACCTCCTGAAGCGACCGAATGCGGCTGCGGACGAGCACGTCGAGCAGGAGTTTGAAGCCCTGGCGTTGAAAGGGGAGGTTCTCGACGCAATCGCGGCGCACCAGAAAAAAGCCGGACATGGGGTCTTTGGCGCGCAGCCTGCGGCGCTGCAGCGGCCATGTGGCCCAGACGGCCGCGGCCGAAAGCAGCTTGCGCACGGAATTCCATTCGTCCATCGCGCCTCCCGGCGCATAGCGGCTGCCGATGGCCAGGTCGCGCCCCTCCGCAACGGCCGCATACAGCTCCGGCAAAAGCTCCGGAGGATGCTGCAGGTCGGCGTCCATCACACCCAGCACCTGGGCGTCGGTCGCGTGCCAGCCGTCGAGTACCGCGCCCGAAAGCCCGCGCTCGCCCTTGCGCACAATCAGGCGCACGCGGCCGTCTTGCCGGGCAATCCTCGAAACCACATCGCCGGTTCCGTCCCCGCTGTCGTCGTCCACCACGACGATCTCGTAGTCGATGCGCAGAGGATCGAGCGCCGCACGCACCATACCGAGCACACGGGCAATGTTCCCCGCCTCGCGGAGAGTGGGAATCACCAGGCCCAGCTTCAAGGGCGCGCACTCCGGCACGCCCGCGGGGCCCGGGAAGCTCCTGCTTTCGAAAGGCTCTCGAATCTGCAGCGTCATAAAAAGATGCGATAATTCTATCGCTGGAAACCCTCTCCTGAACAGGCGCAAAGGGAGCTCGAGACGTTTGCGGGATCAAACTCTGTACGCGAGAACGCTGCTCACTTTGTTCTTCACCCTCCTGGGCTTCGCGGTGATGGGCTACCACCCTGGTATGGAGGATGACGGCGTTTATCTTGCGGCCGTCAAGGCGCGCCTCGATCCCACCTTATATCCGCACAACGCCGCGTTCTTCCGCCTGCAGATGCAGGCTACTGTCTTTGACTCCTGCCTGGCCGGTTTCGTGAGAGCCACGCACATGCCGCTCGCCTGGGCCGAGCTCTTGTGGCAGCTCGCGTGCCTGTTTGCGATTCTTTTTGCCTGCCACAGCATCGCGCGGCGCCTGTTCACTTCGCCTGCGGCGGTGTGGAGCGCCGTGGCCATGGTGGCGGCCCTGTTCACGCTGCCGGTTGCGGGCACCGCGCTCTATCTTGCCGACCAGCACCTGCACCCGCGCAACGCAGCCGCGGCCTTGATTCTGCTTGCCGTCTCGCGGATTTTCGCCGGACGGCGCCGGCAGGCGGCTGCGCTCTTGCTTGCAGCCGCGCTCTTCCATCCGCTCATGGCCGTGCTCGGTTTTTTCTTCTGCGCGTTTCTTTCGCTCGCGCTCCTCGACTCCGTTCATGCGCGCGCGCTCTCGCTTCATGCGCGCGTCCTCTTGTTCGTTGACCGGCGGCGAGCCGCCTGGCGCGGGTTGGAGCGCGGGAAAGCGGCCGCGCTCTTTCCCTTGGCGTGGGTGCTCGAACCGGGCAATCCAGCCTGGCTCAAGGCGCTCCACACGCGCATCTACTGCCATCTCGCGCAGTGGACCTGGTACGAGTGGCTGGGTGCGCTGGCGCCGCTGGCGCTCTTCGGACTGTTGTGGCGCGCAGCCGAAAGGCGCGGCGAAAAGATGCTGGCACGGTTTGCCCTGGCCGTCTTTGCCTGCGGCGTCTTTGAGCAGGCTCTGGCCGTGGCGCTGCTCGCGCCTTCGCGTCTCGAACGGCTGATGCCCTTGCAGCCCATGCGCTATCTGCAGCTCGTCTACTTTTTCCTGGCGCTCGTGGCCGGCGGCTTGCTCGGCGAGCACTGGTTGCGCGGCCGCTCGCCCCGCACGACCGTCTTTCGCTGGGCCTTGTATCTGGCGGCCATGAACGGCGCCATGTTCGCCTGGCAGCTGGCTTCGTTCCCCGCCAGTGCGCACCTCGAGCTGCCCGGCGCGCGACCGGCCAACCCCTGGCTCCAAGCCTTCGCCTGGATCGGCGCGAACTGCCCGCGCGATGCATATTTCGCGCTCGACCCCGATTACCTGCGCGCGCCGGGCGAGGATTACCACGGCTTTCGCGCGCTCACCGGACGCAGCAGCCTGGCCGACGCGATCAAGGACGCAAGCGTGGCCATGCAGGTTCCCGAACTTGCTCCCGTGTGGGCGCGGCAGGTTGCAGCCGAGCAGGGCTGGGCGCATTTCCAGCTTGCCGATTTTGAGCGGCTGAAGGCCGGATTCGGCGTGGATTGGGTGCTGGCCGCCTATCCGCAGCCGGCGGGGCTTGCGTGCGCGTGGCACAACAGCGCGCTGGCCGTCTGCCGCATTCCGTGATCGGCAGCTTTTCGCGATGCGCATTTCCGGCGGCATCGGCCCGGATTTCCGCGTCTTTCAGCATTGCGGCTTGCGCCTCAATCCGCGAGAATGAGAGGATTACGTCTTTCCGGCGCGGAGACTCCCGAACATGCTCAACCTCGCACAGCGACTGATTCTCGGCTGCCTGCTCCTGGCCGGGCTTGCAGCCGCTCTCGTGGCTGTGGCGCATCGCGCGCTCTTGGGCGCGGGCCAGATGGGAGCCGCGTACGGTCTGCTCGCCGCCATCGTTTTCGTCGCCGCGTTGACGGCGTTTTTCGTTCTGCGTCCCATCCAACAACTGGCCAAAGATGTGCGCCTCATTGCCCAGGGCAATCTGGAGCACCGCGTGGAGTGGAGCAGCCGCGACGACTTCGGCGTGATCGCCAGCGAGTTGAACCGCATCGCCGTGCGCCTGCGCGAGCTGCGCGACACCGAGGCCGGCCGCCGGCAGATGGAGTTTCAGCTCTCCGATGCGGTGCTCCAATCCATCTTCGAGCCCATCATCGTCACCGACAGCAAGGGCCATGTGCTCAAGGTGAACCAAGCCGCGGCGGAGCTGCTGGGCGAAGCCGCGACCGACCGCATGGCGCTCACCAGCACGCCCGGCGGCGACAAAATCTTAAGCGCCATCCGCGACGCCGTGTCCATGCAGAAGGCCGTAGCCGCCGAAGACGAAGCCGCGCTTCTGCCCACGCGCATCGGCAAAAAGGAACGCAGCTACCGGCTGCGCACCACGCCCATGCGCGACTCCGAAGGCCGGCTGCTGGGCACCGTGACCACGCTTGAAGACGTGACCACCCTCCAGGACACCGACCGCTTCAAGACCCAGTTCATCGCCGTGGCCAGCCGCAAACTGCGCGACCCGCTGCTGCAGCTGCGGCGCGGGCTCTACGCGCTGAGCCAGGGCTACGGCGGCGAGCTGACGCCGCTCGAGGCGGAGTTGGTGGCCAAGGCCAACAACGATGCCGAGCAGTTGAACGACCTGATGAGCGACCTGATCGAGGTGGCCGAGCTCGACACCGGCAAGCGCGAGCTGAAACTGGAACGGCTGCGCCCCGGGCAGGCGCTGATGGAGGCGCGCGACCGTTATTGCGAGGAGGCGTCAGCTAAGCACATCCGCATGGAAGTGAGCGCCTACGCCGACATGACGCCGGTGAAGGCCGACCGGCGCGCGCTGCGCTCCATCCTCGACAACCTGCTGGCCAACGCGCTGCGCTACACGCCTGCCGACGGAGAAATTCTTCTGACAGCCGAGGAGATGAAGGATTACGTGCAGTTCACCGTGCGCGATACCGGCCGCGGCATCGAGGCCGAGCGCCTGAGCCACATCTTCGACCGCCTGAACCCGTTCTCGGAAAAAGGCACGGGGCTGGGCCTGGCGCTGGTGCGGCGGCTGGTGGAGTCGCTCAGCGGCCAGATTGCCGTGGAAAGCCGGCTCGGCCACGGCACCACCTTCCGCTTCACGCTTCCCGTGGCCGCGGTCGAGGAAGTGCGGCATCCGGTGGAGGCAGGCTAGCGCGATGGCAGAGATCCAGCTCGAGCACAAACCGGAGCCCGCGAAACTGCGCATCTACCTGGGCGCCGCGCCAGGCGTGGGTAAAACCTACCACATGCTGGACGATGCCTACCTGATGCGCCACCAGCAGAATCTGGATGTAGTGCTCGGCCTGGTGGAAAGCCACGGGCGGCAGGACACCGAGGCACGCATCCGCGACCTCGAACAGATTCCGCTCAAGGAGATTCCCTACCGCGGCGTCAACCTGAAAGAGATGGACGTGGACGCGATTCTCGCCCGCCATCCCAACACCGTGGTGGTGGACGAGCTGGCGCACACCAACGTGCCGGGAAGCAAGAACCGCAAGCGCTACGAAGACGTCCTCGAACTGCTGGATGCGGGCATCAACGTGATGACCGCGGTGAACATCCAGCACCTGGAGACGCTGAACGACGCCGTGAGCCGCTCGGCCAACACCACCATCCGCGAGACCGTTCCCGACAGCTTTCTGAAGCGCGCCGATGAGGTGGTGAACGTGGACATCACCGTGGACGAGCTGCGCACGCGCCTCAAGCAAGGCAAGATCTATGCGCCCGAAAAGGTAGAGCAGTCGCTGGCCAATTTTTTCCGCAAAGGCAACCTGAACATGCTGCGCGAGCTGGCGCTGCGCACCACGGCGGAGCAGGTGAGCAGCCGCGCTTCAGAGTACCGCAGGACGCAGGGCCTGGAGCAGGCGCCCATTCCGGAAAAAGTGATGGTGTGCCTGAGCACGCGGCCGGGCACGGAGCGCCTGCTGCGCGTGGGCGCGCGCATCGCCGGCCGCCTGTCCACCAACTGGTACGCGGTGTATGTGACCAAGCCCGACGACAAAGGCCACGGCGATCCCGAGGCCTACCATCGCCTGGAGGAGTACCAGCGCATGGCGAAGAGCCTGGGCGCGAAGGTGGTCTCGCTGGTCGACCGCAACGTCTCTGACGCGCTGATCCGCTTCGCCCAGCAGGAGAACATCTCCCACGTGGTCTTCGGCCAGTCCGTGCGCTCGCGCTGGGACATTCTTTTGCGCGGCTCGGTGCTCAACCGCTTTCTGGCCGAAGTGCGCGACGTCACGGTGCAGGTGGTCCCCATGCAGAAGCCGCTGCGCGCGCGAGCCTGAGGGTGACGGACCCTCGCCCGGATTTC
>JASHUF010000246.1 GCA_030040175.1 Acidobacteriaceae bacterium | reverse complement strand
CGCGGTGGTGAATCTGGCGGTGCTGTTTTGGATCCGGCGCCTGCGCGCGCGCCCTGAGGCGCAATGGCGCAGGCGCGAGATCACCAAGAAAGAACGCCGCTCCGAGCGCCTGCAAATCGCCATGGCCGTGGTCACGCTGCTGCTTGTAGGGCTCGAAATCTGGACGCATCCAATCGTGAATCACGGAGCCCCGGCCTTCTGAGACCGCGCGGCCCCGCGCGGTGACGAGTTCCAATTCATGGCGTGCACACGACGCGTTCATGGTTCGAGCACACCACCGCTGTATCCGGGAGGATGGCGAAAAAGCGAGAGGCAACCGCAGATTCTTCGCTTGCCACCCCCAAACTCGGCCCCAAAGAGCAAAAATTTCTTTGGGGCCCCCAGTGCGTTTGGGGCCCCGTGCGCTCAGAATGACATCGCGAATTTGGTTAAGAACTGCTCAAGGAGCGCTCTACGGCCCGGCCGTCTCCAGCTCTTTTTCCAGCCGGTCGTGCAGACGCCGGCCGAAGCCCGCGGGCAGCTCGAAGACGCGATTGTCGGCCACCAGCACCACCACGTTGCGCGTCGAATCGAGCACCGCAGAGCAGATCTCGCAGGTCTCCAGGTGCTGGTCAATCTCCGCGCGCAGCGCCGCGTCCACCTCGCCGTCGATGTAGGCGGAGATGTG
This sequence comes from Acidobacteriaceae bacterium, assembly GCA_030040175.1. GTDB lineage: Bacteria > Acidobacteriota > Terriglobia > Terriglobales > Acidobacteriaceae > Telmatobacter. The sequence continues at coordinate 6,155 of JASHUF010000246.1, read as the reverse complement.
CTGCCAGACGTGTTTGCAGTCGATCCTCATCTCGCGCACCCAAACAGCTTGCGGCCCCTGGGCGCAAACTTCTTCAGCCTGGCGGCGAGCGCCCGCTGCAAGAGCGCCCGCGCGCGATGCAGGCGAACCTTCACCGCGCCCTCGGCAATGCCCAGCGCGGCCGCGGTCTCACGCACGCCCATTTCTTCGATGTCCCTGAGAAGCACCACGTTACGGTAAATCTCCGGCAGTCCGTCGATGGCCTGCCGCAGCAGTTCTCCCAGCTCCCGTTGCTCCAGTGCCTCGGCGGGAATCTCGCGCCAGCTGGTGAGGATGGCGGGTGTAAAGTCGCCGGCTTCGGCGTCTGTGAGTGCATCGAGCGAATCCTCACGGAGGTTTACCTTCTTCCTGAGACGCCCCAGCCCCTCATTGCGGGCAATCGAAAGTACCCAGGTGCGGAATTGAGAGTCGCCGCGAAAAAGATGCAGATGGCGGTAGACCTTGATGGCCGTCTCCTGCGCCACATCTTCGGCCTCAGCCTCGTTGCGCAGCAAGGAATAAAGCAGGAAGTAAATCGCCCGCTCGCAGGGGCGGATCAACTGATGAAAAAGATGTCTTTCGCCCGCCAGAATGCGCCGGATCCACTCCGCCTCAATCTCCGGATTGGGGGCATTCCTCATGCGGACGCCTATCTCCCGGCGCGTAGCGCTGCCTGAAGCCTGTTCTCCGGTTTCCGGCAGCCGGGAGCCTTGCTGGCCTTTCTTTAAGTGCGCAATTCGGTCTTCGCCCTAAGTTTATCAATCCAAAATGCCAAATCTTTTGTATCAATTCATGAATTGGGGGGTACAATTGCGGCACGAGGAGATAGAACGGAGACCCTTTATGGCCGGAGACATGCAACTAACCTGCAGCGACTGTGGGCAGGATTTCACCTTCACCGCTGCCGATCAGGCGTTTTTCCAGGAGCGCGGGTACTCGACGCCCAAACGCTGCAAACCTTGCCGACAGGCCAAGAAAAACGATCAGTCGGGATCGGGTTACCGTTCCGCTCCTTCCCAGGGAACTCCCGTCATTTGTTCGGCATGCGGGCAACCCACGACGGTGCCCTTCGAGCCTCGCGGGGATCGCCCGGTCTATTGCCGCGACTGCTACACGGCGCGCAAAGGCAGCGGCGGCGGGCGCGGCCGCGCTAACTGATCCATCCCGGCCCCCAACTCGCGCAGGCGCTCGCGTGCAATCGCCCGAGCCTGCCAGAGACAAATTTCGCGACTTTCCCTCCTCGCCTGCATCGCGCCGGTGATGGGGGACGTATGGCCGTCGGTCGGGCCTCGTCGCAGGCGCGAGGCGCTGACGTTTTACCGGCGCCCGCGTCTGAACAATTTGGGTTCGCCACACCTCTCCGGTTGTTGCAAAACAGCCGCCAAAAGTCCACATGGTAAACTGCCATCATGTACGTTAGTCCAGCCGCCCGCCGCGCCACGCGGCGCGTAACGTTCGCCTTGGGGCTTTGCCTGCTGGCCGTAGTCTTTGCCGTGGAAGCGAAGACGGCGTGGTTCGGTCCGGCGAACGGTCCGGGCATCGATGTCCGGGCAGCCAAGGCTTGGCCCGCAGATTTGCCGCGCTTGATCGATCACGGTGTGCCCGTCGCCAATCCTGTTCCGCCGCTGCTCTCTTTCGCGGTCGTGGCCGTGGTCAAGCCCGGACGTTTTGCGGGGAGGACTTACTCCTCGCTAGACGAGCCCGATCTCTCCGGCGGCCTGCCGGTTGCCTGCCTTTCTCCGCAGTTCTATCTCCGCCCCCCTCCTTTTCCCTCTGTATCTTAACCGCGTAGCGGCTTTCCTGTAGACGAGCCTGCTCCGGCGCCTGTGCCGGGTGCTGCGAAGTGCGGCGGGTCCGGGTTGCGCATCTCCGCCTTTCCCGCCAGTTCGGGTTTCCCGCGCGGGCTGGAATGCAAAAGTGCGCACGCAGCACTTTCGCGCTCCGCCAGCCGCTGCACGGCGCGCTGCCAATTCCATCGCTCGCTGCTCCGTTTTCTTACTCCATGCGCCCTCCCGGAAGCGGGTGCAATCCAGCAGGAGTTCGACCGTCATGAATAGAGTTTTCCTGATTTTCTCTGCGGCCCTGGCTACTTGCGCCGCCTTCGGCATGGCCGCGTGCCGTTCCGCCTCCGGCGCCGGCGCTGCGCAGGCAATTCCTTCTGCGCGCGCCGCTGCCGCGCAGCGCGGCGACATCGCGCACGTGCTCACGCTCGCGGGCCAGTTTCAGCCCTACCAGGTGGTGGACGTCCATCCCAAGGTGAGCGGGTACATGAAAAGGATCAACGTGGACATCGGCGACAGTGTGCAGCAGGGGGCGACGCTGGCCACACTCGAAGTGCCCGAGCTCAAGGCGCAGGTGGAACAGACGGCATTCGAGCTGAAACAGAGCCAGGAAGAAACTACGCGCGCGCAGCACGAGATCGGCAGCGCCGAGGCTCTGCACGCGGCTCTTCACGCCGCCTGCGAGCGTTTGAAGGAGGCGGCGGCCACGCGTCCGGGACTGATTGCGCAGCAGGAACTGGACGACGCCCAGGCTAAAGATCTCTCCTCGCAGGCGCAGGTCGACGCCGCCAAGGCCGCCATGGCCGCGGCCGAGCAGCGGGCCGAGGCCGCACGCTCTGACAATGAGCGCGTGCAGGCGCTCGAAAACTATACCAATGTGGTCGCGCCCATCTCCGGCGTGGTGGTGTGGCGCTACGCCGATACGGGTGCGCTGATCCAGGGAGGCACCAACTCGAATGACACCACCCTGCCCATCGTTCGCCTCTCGCAGAGCACGCTGCTGCGCCTGCGCGTTCCCGTTCCCGAGAACGACGTGCAGTACGTGCGCATCGGCGACACGCTCGACGTGCGCGTGGACGCCATCGGCCGGTCATTCGCGGGAAAGATCGTTCGTTTCACCCGCAACGTAAACTTTGAAACCCGCACCATGGAGACCGAAGTCGACATCGACAACAAAGACCTATCGATCACTCCGGGCATGTATGCCAACACCTTGCTGCAGCTCGCCAGCGCAAGAAACGTGGTCACCATCCCGGTGGAGGCGCTGGTGCTCGATGCCCATGATCAACCGACAGTCTACGTGCTCGACCGGAACAACCGCGTACACATTCGCCCCGTGACTGTGGGGCTTGAGGGCACAAAGCTGGCCGAGATCAAGGCCGGCCTTACTGCCGGAGACCGCGTGCTTGCGGGTGGGCAGGAGAAATACCAGGAGGGGGAAGTGGTCAATCCCATGCTTACCTCCTCGCCCGCCTCTGAGACGGTGCACGAGACCGGCGGGACGATTGACATGAAGGCGGAGGAGTCGCAGCCGGGTGGAGGGACAAACTGATGCCCAGGTTCGCGCTCAAATTTCCCTATTTCATTCTCATGCTCTGCCTGCTTGTATCTCTGGTGGGCGTGGTCAGCATTGTGCGCATGCCCGTGGACCTGTTCCCGGAGATCGACATGCCCGTGGTGGTGGTAGCCACCTTTTACAACGGCATGCCGCCGGAGCAGATCGAGGCCGACATCACCAACACCTTCGAGCGCTTCTTCACGCTCGCTGCCAACGTGGATCACAGCGAATCGCGCTCGCTGACCGGCGTGAGCCTGATCAAAATTTACTTCAAGCCCGGCACCGATGCCAACGCGGCCCTGAGCAATATCGCCAATCTGGCCATGGCCGATCTGCGCCGCCTGCCGCCGGGGACGCTGCCGCCCGTGGTGCTGGGGATGGACGCGTCCACGCAGCCCGTGTGCCTGGTCACGCTCAAGGGCCAGGGCCTGAACGAAACCCGCCTCAAAGACCTGGCGCAGTTCGAAGTGCGCAACCAGATCTCGAACGTGCAGGGCGCCTCGGTTCCGCAGCCCTACGGAGGCGCCTACCGGCAGATTCAGATCTACGTCGACCCGCTCAAGCTGGAAGCGCGCAACATGAGCCTCGATGACGTGGTGAAATCGGTCGACAGCTCCAACCTGATTCTGCCCGCAGGCGACGTGCGCATCGGCTCCAAGGATTACAACATCTACGCCAACAGCCAGTTTCCTGACGCTCAATCGATGAACCAGATGCCGCTGAAATCGGTGGGCAACGCGTCGGTACTGGTTGCCGATGTCGGCAAGGCCGTCGATTCAGGCGCCCTCCAATACAACATTGTCCGCATCGACGGGCAGCGCTCCGTTTACGTGCCCATCTTCAAGCAGGGCGGCGGCAGCAATACCATCACCATCGTCAATGGCATCAAGGCTGCCATCAAGCATCTTGTCGATGTGCCGGAGTCGCTCAAGACTGCGGTGGTCTTCGATCAATCGGTCTTTGTCCGCCTGGCCATTGCCAATGTCTCGCGCGAGGCGTTCATCGGCCTGGTGCTGACGGGCATCATGATCCTCATCTTTCTCGGCAGCCCGCGCGCCACGGTTGCGGTTTTGCTCTCCGTCCCGCTGTCGATGATCGTTTGCCTGCTGCTCACCGACGGGATGGGCGGATCCATCAACACCATGATCCTGGGCGGATTGGCGCTGGTCTTCTCGCGGCTCATCGATAACGGCGTCATCGTGCTCGAGAACGTCTTCCGCCACATGGAAGAGGGAAAACCGCCGGCGGCGGCCGCGGAAGTAGGCGGCACGGAGGTCTCCATGGCGGTGCTGGCGGCTACGTTCACCACCGCCATTGTCTTCTTCCCTGTCACCTCCTTCACCGGCGTGAGCAAATATATCTTCACGCCGCTCGCTCTCGGCGTGGTGCTCTCCATCTTCGCCTCTTATTTCTTCGCCATGACGGTGGTGCCGCTTTACTGCGCCCGCTTCATCCAGGGCTACGTCCGCCAAGAGCAGGGTGAAGAAAAGCGCCTGGGAATCTTTGCCCGCTTCGAGCGCACGTTCAACCGCAAGTTTCAGGCGACGCTCGACGGGTACGAAGGGCTGGCCAAGCGATGGCTGCGCCGGCCCGGCATTGCCACTGCCGTCATGTTCGGCGGCATGGCGCTCGTGCTCGCAATCACTTACCCCTTTCTCGGCCGCGCCTATTTCCCGCGCACCGATCCCGGCCAGTTCGTCATCAATGTGCGCATGCCCAGCGGCACCCGGCTCGAGATGAGCAACGATTACATCGCCAGGGTGGAAAACATCATCCGCAGCGTGGTTCCTCCGCGCGATCTGGACATGATCGTCTCCAACATCGGCGTCTATCCCGATCTTTCCGCCATCTACACCACCAATGCCTCCATGGACACGGCCTTTGTGCAGACCAGCCTCAAAGAGGGTCACCGCCTGAGCAGCTTCGCATACATGCGCCGGGTGCAGGCGCAACTGGCCGAGAAGATGCCGGAGCTCTCCACCTACTTCCAGACCGGCGGCCTGGTCGATTCGGTCATCAACCAGGGTCTGCCCGCTCCCATCGACGTGCAGATCAAATCGAACGACATGGACAGCGCCTATGCCCTCGCGCAGAGCCTGGCGGCGAAGATTCAAACGATTCCCAACGTGAGCGATGCGTACATTCCGCAAAGCATCGATTATCCCGGACTGGCGCTGAACATCGATCGCGAAAGGGCCAGCCTTGTGGGCCTCTCGACAGAGAGCGTGGTCGATGACGTGATTACCGCGCTCACCTCGGACGGCATGGTAGCGCCCAGTTACTGGATCGACCCCAAGAGCGGCAACAGCTACATGGTCACGGTGCAGTACGCCAACCGCTGGCTCGACCACATGTCGATGCAGGACCTCGAGAACATTCCCCTGCGCGGCACGCGGCCGCCAGGCTACGCACCCGGCCAGGAGGGCCGCATGGCTACGCCGGCCGCAAGCCAGCTGTTCCAGGGCGACCACACCAGCGGCTACATACCTCTGGGGCAGGTGGCCGACCTTCAGGAGATCAACACGCCCACCGAGGTCGATCATTACCAGATTCGCCACGTGATCGACATCTACGTGGCCACCAAGACCGAGGCCCTGGAGAAGGTGGGCGCGCAGCTTGACCGGCTTCTCGCCTCGACGCCGCATGACCGCAACACTGTGATCGACGTGCATGGCGCGGTGGTGGAAATGAACTCGGCCTTCCACGAATTCGGTCTCGGGCTCATTGTGGCGGTGCTGCTGGTGTACCTGATCCTGATGGCGCAGTTCCGCTCCTTCATCGATCCCTTCATCATCCTC
>JASHUF010000245.1 GCA_030040175.1 Acidobacteriaceae bacterium | reverse complement strand
TCTCAAGGGTAAGAGCAAGCGCAAATGAGTGCGTGAGCAAGTGATCCGGTTGGCATGGGACGACGTGTCTGCTGCCCCTCGAAGAGGCAGCGCGGGCCGGTTTGCAGATCATTTGCGGCCTTTCAGGCAAGATGAGAAAGATGGGCGCGGGCGCGCCCTTTTCGAGACGAATCCGAACCCAGCCTTTGGCGAAATCGGCTTGCCGCCGCGTCTGCGGCAGGCGCGCGCTCAGGGCGACTTGCGCGGCGCGCGGCGCGCCGGCGGCTGCGGCACAGGCATGGGCAACTGCGGGCGCAGCAAATCGAGGGCAGCGGGCGGGAGCGGCTTGTCGGCCTCGGACAGAAGCAGGGAGACCTGCCAGATCTGGGTGCCGGTGAGCACATCTTTGAAGGACGGCATGCCGGAAAGACGGATGCCGTTGGCGACTTTCCAGTAGGTTTCGCCCACGGGATCGTCGCTGACGCCGACGACGCCGCTGTTATGGTGCTTTTCCCAGAGAGGCGGCGCGGCCGGAGCCATGTGCGGGCCGAAGGACGAAGGCGCGGAGTGGTACCCGTGGCAGGCGGCGCACTGCTGGCGATAGATTTCGGCGCCGGCGACCAGGTTTTCTTCGTCGGCGGGGATGGGCGCCGCCGCGGGCGCCTCGCGAGCGATGCGGGCATCGAGGGCGGCGTGGGTGATGCGGCGCTCCCAGGGAAGGGGCGCATCGGCGACGGCCACGGGCGCATGGCCGTAGCGAAACCAGGCGAAGAGCGCCACGGGGACAAGAACGCAACCAACGATCAAGCCGAGGACGAAGCCGCGCATGCCTCAAAGGCCTCCGGGGTTCGATTCATGGTAGCAGGCGGTGATGAGAAGGCCACGGCGGTCGTCCGCCGCGGGGCTGCGCACGAACGCGGGAGATGGGCGACAGAGAATTTTCGCGCAGGGCTGAAACGGTTGGAGCGCGCTGGACACCACACTTCGAGACCGCATTTCGAGCCGCCGCGCCCATTCATCGCCAGGCCCGGGCCGGGCAATCGATGGCGCGGGCGGCAAGGGTGCGCACCGCATTGGGAAAGAAAGGAAGATGCCATGACCGATCGCTCGAAAACCATTCGCTCCAAAACCGCTCACGCCCGGACCATTCCCTCCGGGGTCGATCACTCGAAGATGAGGCTGGGCCGCAAGGCCATCAAGACCGACAGCCGCACACTGCAGTTGCGCCGCTACCTGACGCCGGCGCTCAAGCCCCCGCCGGCCCAATGCGACTGGACCAAGGGGATCGCGAGCTGGGGCATGATGCTGAACGGTCCCGAGCCAAGCGAGCCGCAGTTCCCGAACGGGCTGGGCGACTGCACCATCGCCGGCGTGGGTCACGCGATCCAGGTGTGGACGGCGAACAACGGCGCGATGGTGACGGTGCCCGATTCGACGATTCTGAGCTACTACGAGAAGTTCGACGGCTACGTGCCGGGGAATCCCAAAACAGACAGCGGCGGGGTGGAGCTCGATGTGTTGAACGACTGGCAGAAGCAGGGGTTCGCCGGGAATGCGCTGCTGGCTTTTGTGGATCCCAAGGCGAGCAGCCTGACGGAGGTGCGGCAGTCGATTGCGCTCTTCGGCGGCGTGTACATCGGGCTGTCGCTGCCGATTACGGCGCAAAAGCAGGAGGTGTGGGACGTGGCGCCCAAGGGAGGTGCGAACGCCCAGCCGGGAAGCTGGGGCGGCCATTGCGTGTTTGTGCCCAAGTACGACCAGAAAACCTTCACCTGCATCACCTGGGGGCAGTTGAAGACCATGACCGTGGCCTTCTGGAACAAGTATTGCGACGAAGCACATGCGCTGCTCGCGCCGGCGTGGATTTCCGCCAAAGGGGCGCCGAACGGATTCAACCTGGCGCAACTAAAGGCCGATCTCGCGGCCATTGTATGAGGGAGCGCGCGCCCATCGGGCGGGAGGCGCGTCCAATCGAAAGCGGCAGCAGGCGCAGATTGAAAAGACGGCAGGGCAGCCCGGGGATGGTTTAATACCAGAGGGGAGACCCTGCACGTTGGAACTCCGCGCGAACGGACGCGGTTGAAGCGCTCCCATGGAGGAATCCCGAGAACGATGTTTTCTTTTCGCCGTCCCTGGCACTTTGGCAAGCAACCTAACTGCGTCCATTCATTGGCAAGCGGCCGGCTTGCGGTTTCAGTCCCGGCCGCCGGCCGGCTGAAGCACCTTGCGGCAAGAACAGCGCTGGTTCTGGCGCCGGCGCTCCTGATTGGGGCGGCGGCTGGGGCGCGGGCGCAGGACTCGAGCAGTCGCGCGGACAGCGCGGCGGCGGCGGCGGGGCAGAGCGATTCCAACCAGGATCAGACCGGGCAGGCGGCGCAGGAGACGCCGGCGCAGATCAGCGTGCAGGAGCGCATCCGGCAGCGGCGTGCGCAGCGGCGGGCAACGGCGATTCACGACGCCTACGATCACCTCTTCGAGTCCTACGCGGGGATGGGGTACCTGCGCTTTCAGCCCGGCGCCAGCCTGCAGCGGACCACATTTTACGGCTGGAACACGGGGCTGACGCGCTATTACAGCGAGCGCTTCGGCGTGGACATCGACGCGCGCGGCTACTACGGCATTGCGTTTACCGGCGTGCAGCAGGGCGTGACCAACGCCACCGACACGCGGCCGAAGATCAGCGAGTACAACGTGCTGGCCGGACCGACGTACCGGTTTTATATCCAGCCGAAGTTTTCCATTTCCGGCCGTGTGCTCGGCGGATTCGCGCTGGGCGATTTTTCCGGCGACACCAACGGCTTTGGCTCTACCTACTTCGGCATCTGGCCGGATGCGACCACGTACGCGGCGGCGGGCAGCCTGATCGGGCAGGTGAACATCAGCCCCGAGCTAAGCCTGCGGCTGACGGGCGAGGACTTTTTGAGCGGTTTCGGCTCAACCACGCAGAACAGCTTCGGGTTTACGACCGGGCTGGCTTACCGGTTCGGAAAGCAGTGACGAAGCAGCGGCGCTAACGCATTTTCTGAGTGGCTGTATCCCGAAGACGGAAGGCAGAGTCGACGCGACCAACAGGGAGCGGCGACCTTACGAGGAAATGAAAAGGACACAGTAACTCAGAAAATGCCGTAGCCATGACAAAGGGGATTTCACGCCGTAATTTTCTGCAGGCGGGCACGCTGGCGGCGGGGTGCGCCATGGCGGGCACGGCGATGGCCGCGGCCGAAGCGGTGCCGGAACGCGGCAAGCCCGCGCCCATCAAGCTGGGGTTGGCCAGCTACACCTTCCGCCACTTTACCCGGGCGCAGACGATCGGGGCAATGCAGACGCTGGGCCTGCGCGACATCAACTGCAAGGATGCGAAGGATCATCTGCCCATGGATGCGGCGGCCGAGGCGACGGCGCTGGCCGACTACGCGGCCAACGGCATCCGCTTGCATGCGGTGGGCGCGGTGAACTTCACCAAAGACGAGGACGACGATATTCGGACCAAGTTCGAGTACGCGAAGCGCGCCGGGGTGAAGGTGATCGTGGCCGGTGAACCGGGCGTTCACACGCTTTTGCGCCTTGAGAGATTTGTCCAGGAGTATGACATCCGCATCGCCATTCACAACCACGGGCCGGAGGACAAGATCTGGCCTTCGCCCTACGATGTCCTGAAGGCGGTGGCGAACATGGATCCGCGGATGGGCTGCTGTATCGACATCGGCCATGCCTGCCGCGCCGGCGCCGATGTGCCGCAGGCGATCCGGGACGCGGGTCCGCGGCTCTTCAACATGCATGCCAAGGACCTTGCTGATTTGTCGAACAAAGAGAGCCAGGTGGCCGTAGGCGAAGGGCTGATGCCGATGCGGGCCATCTTCGAGTCGCTGATCGCGATCGACTATCAGGGATTCGTCGATCTCGAATACGAGATTGACCCGGACGACCCCCTGCCGGGGGTGATCGAGAGCTTCGCGTTCATGCGCGGAGTGCTGCGCGGGATGGGGTATCTCAATGCAGCAAGTCAGCAAGTCAGCGAGTCAGCGGAACTAGTGAAACTGGGCCCACCCTTTCGGCAAAAAGCGCCGAAAGGATGGGGCCAGGAGGGTTGGTGAGCGGGCGCAGAAGCGGCTTGCCGAAGCGCTCGGCGCTGACTTGCTGACTCGCTCAATTACTGTTTCGGCTTCTGGAACTCCCAGTAGAAGCCCACGGATGCGAGGGCGCCGCCGCCGGCCATGAGCCCGATCCCGCCGTTGTGGAGCCCGCCGCAGATTTCGCCCTTGTCGCTTTTGCAGTGCGAATCCGCGAGGGCGTAACTGGCCGCCCCACCGCCAAGCGCCACCAGGCCGAGAATAGCCATGGTCTTGCCCAGGGTGTGGTGCGGCCCCTGCGTGTGCGCGGGTGCGCTGAAGGACTGCGCCGGAGCGCTCTGCTGATCGGCGGCCAAGGGCGAGTTGGAATCGCTGAAGGGATTCAGGAGCGAGGCCTGTTCGGAAACCGGGACCGGAGCGGAAATCTCCGGCGCGGGTTGCGCCGGGGCGGTTGCGGCGCGGTCGATATTGGCTTGGGGAACGGCCGGCTGGGTTTGGGCTGGGGCCGGGATGGCCAGGGATACGAGAGCGAGAGCCAACGCTGCGGGAACGGGAGCGAAGCCGCTGCGCCGAATTGCCCGGCTCACGCGGAGCGAAGACGGAACGGGATGCGATTTCATCGGATGGACTCCTCGAATGGATTGGAAAAAGCTGAGAGCGCAGGTTCCCCCCTGGGGGCCTGTCGGCTGCGCTCTCAAAAGGGCTTTGTTGTGTATTGCGCAAACGGAGAGGGAAAGGGCTCAGGGATTTCAAAGAAAATTTGCGAGTGCGGAAGGGTAAATTGACCGCGGAGCAGGAAAACGGTAAGATAAGCTGTGAAGTTGTGGGTTTTGCGGCTTATTTTCTGTCTCAAAACTCAGAATTCGATGTTCGAATCGCGATCCAAACCGGGCTTGAGGCTTTTCCGAGACAGGATTCTCGGCATCGTCTGCCTGCTGCTGATCGCGCTCTGCGCCACCATCCAGGTCGTTCACACGCACGGCCTGACTACGGACCCTCATCCGGACTGCGCTCTTTGCCTGGTCGCGCACGCGGCCGTTACTGCGTCTGCCCACTTCGTCTTGCCTGCTCCTCCCGAGCAGATCACCGAAGTTCAGGTGGTGCGGACAGAGAGCCCTCGCGAATCCTTCGTCTTCACCTTCTATTGCCGGCCTCCGCCTGCTGAGCCTGCTTCTCTCTAAGCAGGTTCCACTCACATTTCAGGAAATTCCCGGAGGTCGTCCATGCGCACGTCTGCGCGATGCGTCGTTGCCTTTCTGGCTGCATTTCTTTTGCAGCCAGGTGCCGCCACTGCCTTTGCACAATCCGTTGGAAACTCGGGTACGATCAGCGGAACCATCACGGATCAGTCAGGCGCCGTTATCGCCGGCGCAATCGTTACGATTGATAATCCGGTCAGTCAGTTTTCGCGGGCTGCCGCGACCGACAAATCCGGTCATTTCCAGTTCACGAATGTTCCTTTCAACCCCTACCACATGACCGTAACCATGAGTGGATTTGCGCCGGTCGTTCAGGATGTCGATGTGCGCTCCGTGGTGCCCGTCAATGTAAACATCGGCTTGCAAGTGGGTGCGGCATCGAGCACGGTTACGGTTGAAGCAGGAGGCGATCTGATAGAAGACGATCCTACTTTTCATACCGACGTCGATCGCAGCCTCTTCAACAAAGTTCCACTCGAAAGCGCGTCCTCGACCCTGAGCGCGCTGGTCACAGAAGCCTCTCCGGGCGTGGCCGCCGACTCCAACGGCCTCTTTCACAGCTATGGAGACCACGCCTCCAACTCCTTCTCGATCGACGGCCAGTCCATCACCGACCAGCAGAGCAAGGTCTTCTCCAACCAGCTTCCCACCAACGCAGTGCAGTCGCTTGAGGTCATCGGCGGCGCGCCGCCGGCCGAATTTGGCGGCAAAACCAGCCTCGTTATCGTGGCGACCACGCGGTCCGGCCAGGGAATCACCACCCCAACCGGCAACGTCTACGCCTCCTACGGCAGCTTCGGCTCGGACACAGGAGGCTTCGATCTCTCCTATGGCGGCAAAAGCTGGGGAAATTTCCTTGAAGCCGATGGCCTGGACACCGGCCGCTTTCTCGATCCGCCGGAGTTCACGGTCTTCCACGACAAGGGCAACGAAGAGAATATCTTCGATCGCGTGGACTATAGCTTTTCGCCGAAGGATTCCATCCATTGGGACCTGAATTACAGCCGGTCCTGGTTCCAGACGCCCAATGCACTCCAGAACGTGAACGTGCAAAACGTTATCGGCGGCACCGGGACCAGCGCGAGCCCGGCCTTCGGCAGCGTGGGCAACACCAACCAGGGCTCCAAAATTAACACCTTCAACATCTCACCCACGTACACGCATATCATCGGCAACGACTCTGTATTCAACCTCGGCGCTTTTCTCCGCAAGGACATCTACGGCTATTACCCGAGTTCCGATCCGCTGGCAGATCTCGGCCCCTCCAACCTGCAGACGTCCTCTGTTTCGCAGTACCGTACCTTGACCAACGCCGCCATTCACTCCGACTACTCCTATGTGAAGGGGATGAACAACATCAAAGCAGGCATTCAATACGGCCAGACTTTTCTGCGCGAGCACGACAGCCTGGGGGTGGTGTCGAACGTCTATAACTCGCCGTGCGTGGACTCAGTCTACGGCGATCCGCAGCCGGGATACTCCGACCCGTCGCAATGCGCAGGGGCGGGCCTCAGCGAGAATCAGAATTACCTGCAGGTGCTCGCGCCCTACGATCTCACGCGCGGAGGCAGCGATTACTTTTACTTCGGTCACACCGATGTGAAAGAGCTGGCCCTGTACATCGAAGACCAGATCAAACTGGGCAATTGGAATTTCAACCTGGGCATGCGCGGCGACTTGTACAACGGATTGGCCACACAACGCCAAGCCGAGCCGCGCGTGGGCGTTGCATACAATATCAAGCCCACCAGCACGGTGACCTCCATTTCCTATGCGCGGACGCTGGAAACGCCCTTCAACGAGAATCTGGTGTTATCGAGCCAGGGCTGCGCCAATCCGGTGCTGGCGCCGCTGCTCGTCTGCACGCCCGGCGTGACCGGGTTCGTCTCCAAGAATCTTGAGCCGGGATTTCGCAACGAGTTCCATGCCAGCCTGCAGCAGGCCTTCGGCAAGCATGCGGTGGTGAGCGGCGAGTACATCTGGAAGTACACGCACAACGCCTTCGACTTCAGCGTGCTCGGGAACACGCCGATTACCTTTCCCATCGACTGGCATAACTCGAAGATTCCCGGTTACTCCATCCGCGCCGAAATGCCGGAGACGCACGGCTTCAGCGCGTATTTCATCACGTCGTCGGTGGCGGCGCGCTTTTACACGCCGCAGATTGCCGGCGCCGGCGCCACCGGCGGCGTGACGCAGGGCGCGGTTTACTATCCTTTCCGCATCGATCACGACGAGAAGTACGACGAGACCACGCACTTCCAGTACACGGTTGCGCACGACGGATGGACGAACGGCCTTTGGATGGGCTTCAACTGGCGCTTCGATTCGGGACTCGTCGCCGGATCCACGCCTTGCTACAACCCCACCGATCCCAACACCTCGTGCCCCAACAGCTCCTTCCTGCCTAGCGGCAATCCCATCATTACCCAGGCGCCTGGCGGCAACGGCCAGATCAGTCCTGCCGTTGTCAATGGCGTACCGGTGGTTCTGCTGGTCGACAACAACATTGCCGCAAGCCCCAACGGCCTGAATTCGAATTTGGCCGTGTATCTTCCCCTTACGGCGGATGAGGAGTTCCAGTCCGGCCTGAGCTGCAACGGCGTGAAGGCGACGGGCTTCAACTTGCTCGGCTCGCCTCTGTCCAGCGATCCCGATGCGCCCTACTACTGTCCGGCATCGCAGCTTACGTCCAGCTTGCTACGGATTCCCGGCGTCAACCAGGGCGATAACGACCACAATCCGCCGCGTGTTGCTTCGCGCAATCTCTTCGACATGTCCGTCGGCAAGAGCAACATCTTCCACCGGGAGCATTACAAGACGGATCTGGATCTGACGGCTATCAACCTCGGCAACAAATACGCGCTCTATAACTTCCTTTCGACGTTCAGCGGAACGCACTATGTGACTCCGCGAGCGCTGACGGCGAGGATCACAATGAACTTCTAACCGCGACGGCGCCGATTCACGCTTTCGCGACGGCGCCCGCTTGATTCGTACAGGAACGGCTCCTTCACCGGCCGATACGCAGGTGCAGCAAGGCGGCCACGCCCGCGGGATGGCTACCGTAGAGCGGGAGCAGGCGCACAGGCGTGCCGTAGAACGTAGCCTGCGCACCCAGTTCCAGGGAGCCGCAGCCGCCTGACCCAATGCGGTGCGCATAGCCACCGGTGTACGCCTGCACGCGGCCCACCACCGTTTCTTCAGGCGGCGCTTCGGCGCCCAACAGATCGGTGGTGCGGTCGTCGTTCTCAAGGCGCGTCCAGATGGAGTGCCGCTGCCGCAGCCGCGCTTCCGCCTCCAGCAGATAGCCGTTGGCCTTCACACCGGTGCCGATGGTGTGATTGCGCCCCCACACCGCCGTCGCATCGAGTTCAGCCGCGGCCCAGGAGTGGTGCATGGCCGCCGACGCGGTCTGCCGGAGCACGTCTTCTTGCGGATGCGGCGCTTCCGGCGAGTGCAGATGGCCTGCCGAATATTGAGCGATCCAGTCGCGCGCCGGGGCAACGGTGAGACGCGCAGACCAGGAATCGACTGCGCCCTGATCGATTGTCCACCGATTCTCTCCCGGCTCGCGGCCATGAAATCCAGAAGCTTCAATGCGCGCGGAACGCCAGGTAACGCCGCCGGTCACCACATCGTTGGCGATGTGTGTCGAGTCCTGCAGATGATGAGCCAAGGGCGCCAGCGGATCACTCTCCGCACTGGCGCGATGCGGAAAGGCCACCGGCCCCAGCGCCGGATCGCCGACGGGGGCGGCATAAATCGCCGCCAATCCCCGCCCGCCCAGGCTCTCATCGTAGAAGACCGCCAGTTCCATCAACAGATTGTGCGGATGCTGGCCGTCGACAATCGGCTTGCCGAATGCCGTTTCTCCCTGCTGAAAGAGTTCGGGATAGTAGCGTCCGGTGATGGTAGCCGGCTCCAGACTGAGCATGCTCGCAAAGGTCCACTGGCCATGCGCGGTTGGGCGCTGCGCCATGCCCATCACCCAGTTCACGCTGAAAAACTTGTCATGCCCGCGCGGCCCCGTCTGCTGCTGTTCCACAAGCTCGGCCTGTCCGTGCAGCATTTCCATCCATTGGCCGCTCATGCGCATCAGCATCGGCGGCGCGCCCGATGCAGGCTCAAGGCTGGTGCCCGATGCCTCATGCCGCAATACGTTCTCCCTGAGCGTGGTGACCGGGGCGGCCATGCTCATTCCCGTCTGCGCGCGTGCGCCCAGCGCCGCGCACACCAGTCCCATTACCCAGACCCATCGCTTCATCTCAGCCTCTCTGCGGATGGAACCCCTGCCGAGACCCGTCGAAGACACCTGAGGCGCGCATCATGCGCGCATGTCAGGGCGCCGCCCGGGTCATTCCATGGAAGGAAGAGGGAACGAAGCGAAGATCAGGTTCGCAGGACAACCGGCGGCGTGGAGTGTGGAGGCGCGCCGAGGACGGCAAGCGCCGCCCGCGGACTTCCCAGCACCGGCGCAAGCCACGGGAGGACCGATGGCCCGGCGGGTCTTGTGAGCGCATGGGGATTCGCGCTGTACGCTGCGGGCATAGCGGCACGCGGGCAGCAGTGCGCGCAGAGCGCAAGTTGCGCGGGAAGGCAGCAAGCCATTTCCCTGCCCCGCTGCGCATGCCCGCAGAGCGCCGTGCACGGGACCGGCGCCAGCCATACGACCAGTGCCACGAAGACCAAGAAGAATCGCACGCGCCGCATCGTCCCAGTTTACCCGTTCAGGAGGAGCGGCAACGCGGTTACAGCCGCTCTGGAGCCGCTTCCTCGCTCACCAGGCTCTCGAGAACTTGGGGCCCGCATGGCTCTCATCGCGCAGGCGGCTGTTGACCCCGGCGTGGTGCTCGATGAGGCGACCGAAGAGCCAGATCACATCGGAGAGGCGATTGAGGTAGGCCAAAATCTCAGGCTGGACCCCCCCACCGCTCTCCGCCAAGCGCACAGCACAGCGTTCGGCACGGCGGCAGACGGTGCGCGCCATCTCAAAGGCTGCCGACTCGGGGTGCCCCCCGGGAAGCGACCAATCCCCAAGAATGCCTTCCGTGGCTTCGATCTTGTGAACGAGATGGGTAAGGTTGTCCACATCCTCTGAGGAGACCACGGGCTGCTTTTTCCTGCTTTCCGGGGGAGTGGCCAGAGCCGATCCAACGCGGAACAGGGTCTTCTGGATCTCCTCGGTCCAGGCGGCAACCTCCTTGTTCCGGCAGATGCTGCGGGCAAACCCGAGATGCGCATTCAGCTCATCGACGGAGCCGTAGGACTCGACGCGAAGGTCTGCCTTGGAGACGCGAACGCCACCGACGAGTCCCGTCTGCCCACCATCGCCGTGCCTGGTTGCAATGCTCATGGATTCTCTCCTTGAAAGATACAGTTTGAACGCGCCGGCTTCCCGGGCCGAAAGCGAAAGAACCCGCAGTTCGCCCCGGTCCGCTCTCAGGCATCCTGCTCGCCGGATGCGCAGAGCGCACGCAGCACGATCGCCATGAAGCCGGCGCGCCGCCCGGGCCCGGGGGCCGCATTCCCAGCCCAAGCTCGGATGCGCGGTTCGCTCTCCGGGGTCCAGCCATACAAGCGCAAAAAGACAAAGCGGGAAGTGGTCCTGAGGCTGCTGGCACGCGATCCGAGCGTGAAATCTCGCGGTCATGCTGTTCAACTCTCCCAGCGAAGTTGAACAAGCCCAGATTGGCATCCGGCCGGTCTCCTGACTTGCGCTTCATCGAGATCGGGCAGCCTTCCCGGGACCTGACGCCCCAGTGGCTTGGAACAACATGCCGATCTCTCGGCGTTCACAGTTACGGGGTAGTGGCGGAATCACACCGCCTTCCCGAACACCGGATGCTTTGAAAGATACCTTCTGGAAAGTCCGCAGGTCAACGGGGCCTTGGCGTCGACCCGAGCGGCTTGCGCGGGTCAACTTGGCGACGGCGAAATCGGCGCTAACGCATTTTCTGAGTAGCTGTATCCCGAAGACGGAAGGCAGAGTCGACGCGACCAACAGGGAGCGGCGACCTTACGAGGAAATGAAAAGGACACAGTAACTCAGAAAATGCCGTAAAGCATAGCTCCTTCTGCTGTACAGCGAAGCCACCGAGGTCAGGTGCCGATTTCAGCAAGAAATCGGCACCCCGCAAAGGGCAAGAAGACGGCTATATCCGAAGGAGAAATGCCTTATTATGACGGACGCCTGGCGGTTCTCCTCCGTTTCTACTGCTGGTCGAATTCGATGATCTCCGCCGGACCGCCGCCGATGTCCAGGAGGTAGACGGTGGTGCCATTGGTGAGGAGCAGGGTCTTGGTTCCATAACCTGACGTTCCGGTGCCATCGGCGTTGATGGTATACGTGGCCTGCTCTGTGACTCCGCCGATCTGCGCAGCACCGATTTCGTCAGCATCCAGCGTGAACGTGGCTACACCATCGCTGCCGGTAGCCGAGCCGACAAAGGTTTCGTCCTCGCCGCTGGGCAT
Organism: Acidobacteriaceae bacterium; assembly: GCA_030040175.1. GTDB lineage: Bacteria > Acidobacteriota > Terriglobia > Terriglobales > Acidobacteriaceae > Telmatobacter. The sequence continues at coordinate 3,310 of JASHUF010000245.1, read as the reverse complement.
GCTGGCCATGCTGGTTTCGAAATTTCCAGAGACGGAGGAAGTGCTGTAAGTCCCGCTGGGCTGCGGCAGCACTGTTCCTTCAAAAGCCGGTGCCCCGGGACCACTACTCAGGTCGATCATAAACGCGGCCGTTCCGGTGGTGCCGGTGTTGGTGATATAAACGGCTGACTGCGTGCCGCCGCTGGTGGCCGTCAGATTGATGCGCCCGGAGGCTGCGCCTACGGTGTACGTGCCTGAAAGGTTGAACGGTGCGCCCTGAGCGTCCCCGGGACCATCGAGCTCATATTGGTAGACTGTGGCGCTCCAGTCGCCTGCGCTGAAGTTCACAATCCCGAATGTGGCAAAGGAGTATCCGCGATTGCTGGCGTCGGCTCCTGATCCGGCAAAAATGAAATTTCCCGAAACCGAAGAGCTGCTGAAGGAGCTGGCCGTCTCGAGCATCGTCCCGCTGGCCACGGGGTTGGTCGCGATGGGGTCGGAGGAGAGGAGATACACTTCGTCCGCGTTCACGATGTAAGCGATGTAGTTATACGTGCTGCCGCCGATGGAAATGCTGGCGGTGGTGCGGCCGTTCGCATCCGGAGCCGTGCCGAAGCCTCCATTGCCGCCGCTCATGTTCGAATTCACGGTGCCGTTGTCGTTGGAATCGCCATAAACATCCGTGAAGCTGCCCGATGCGCTGTTCGTGAGAGAGCCGCCGAAGGCAAACCGGCCCACGGAGGCGTCGTCGCCGCTGATGCCGAAGGCGAGATTCGACGCCAGCTTGTCGAAGGCGAAGTCCGCGGAGGTTTGCAGCGCCAGCTCGCCGGTTTGCAGCTGGCCGTAGCCGGCCTGGTTGTCGAACTCCATGATGCGGCCACGGGTGGCCACGCCGGAAGTGACTCCGCCCAGAACAAAGGCGTAGGTATTGGTCCCGTTTGCCGTATTGATGGTGATGCAGCCGGATCCATTCGCGCCGACCGAGTAGTAGCTGCCGGCATCGATGGCCACATTGGTGCTGCCGGTCGTCGAGGCGCCCGTGTTCGAGTCGAGCTCGCCGCCGGTCACGCCGCCGGCGCCATTGGCGGTGAAGCTGGCCAGGGTAGCCACCGGGATCCCGAGCCCGCCTCCATTGAACCCGCTCGCCAGCATCGCATAGGTTCCGTTGAGCTCAGACTCGTTGCCGCTGGCGCAGGCCGGATTGTCGTAGACCGTGAGAGTCAAGGTGGCGCTCGCGGTGTTCGAATCCGAGTCTTTCACCTCCACGGTAAACGTGGAGGGGCCTGCGGCGGCCGCAGTTCCGGAGATCACGCCGCTGCTGGAGTTGAGCAAAAGTCCGGTCGGCAGCGATCCGGTGGTGATGGTCCAGCTATCGTACACTCCGCTTCCTCCGGAGGCATCGAGTTCCGTGGCATAGCTCCTGCCCACATCGGCAAATTGCAGGCTGGTATTGTCAATTTGCAGGCTGGAAGGATAGATCTGGATCGCTTCCGGCCTGGAAGTCGTGTTGGAATCGGCGTCTTCAAGCTGGATCACGAAGCTCGACACACCCACGGTAGTCGGCGTTCCGCCGATGGTTCCGTTCGAGGCCAGGACGAGTCCCGCGGGCAGCGAACCGGAAGTGACGGTCCACGTATAGGGCGCCGTGCCTCCCACCTCCTGCAGTTGGAAGTCGTAGGCCGCGCTCACGCTGCCATTGGTCATGGTGGTGGTTTCAATGCGCGGCAGGTTGGCGTTGTTGATGGTGATGCTGAAGCTTGCCGTCACCGTGGCCGGCGTCGCTTCAGAGTCGGTGACGGAAACTTCAAAGACGCTGGTGCCGGGAGTGGTGCAGGTGCAGGTGGGCATGCCGCTGATTGCGCCGGCGCTGGTGAGAGAGAGCCCCGCCGGCAGCGAGCCGGAAACCAAAGCCCAGCTATACGGAGACGTACCGCTGGCGGCGGTTAGATCGGCCAGATAGGAGACGCCGGTCTGGCCTTCGGAAAGAGCCCTGGTGGTGATCGCCAGCCCGGAGTAGATGCGGATGGACAGGCTCGTCGAATCTGCCGTGTTGCTGGCCGAATCCTCGACTTGAATTTCGAAGACCGACTTGCCCGGCGCGGTGGGTGTGCCGGAGAGGACGCCCGTGCTCGAGTCGAGAGTGATCCCGGCCGGCAGCGCCCCCGAAAGAACGCTCCAGGTATAGGGCGGTGTCCCGCCCGTAGCAATCATGGTTTGCGAGAACGCGACGCCCTCGGTGCCGGTCCAGCTTCCCTCCGTCTGGACCCCCAGCGGCGCCGTTGTCACCTGGATGCTGAGGCTCTGCGTGGCGGTGTTGCTGTCCGCGTCGGTCACCTTCACCGTGAAGCTCGAAGTGCCCGTCCCCGTGGGTGTGCCGGAGATGATGCCGGTGCTGGCGGCGAGCGTGAGACCGGCGGGCAATGCGCCGGACGTGGTGCTCCAGGTGTAAGGCGCAACTCCGCCGGTGGCTACCAGAGTCGCCTGGTACGACTCATTCAGGATCGCGTTCGCCAGCGTCTTGGTGGAGATGGCGAGAGTGGCGGGAACAATCTGGAGCGTGACATTCCCCGTTGCCATGTGGCTTTCAGAATCCTCCACCTGCACTTCGAAGCTCGCGGTTCCTGGCGCCGTCGGTGTGCCGGCGACCACGCCGGTGCTCGCCGTCAGCGTGAGACCGGCCGGGAGCGCGCCCGAGATAATGGTCCACGTATACGGCGAGACTCCTCCTGTGGCAGCCAGCGTTTGCGAGTAAGCAGTACCGACCACGCCCCCGGCCAGTTGGGTTGTGGTGACCTCCAATGGGCCAGGATTGACGGTGATGCTCAGGTCCTGGGTGGCGGTATTGTTGTCCGCGTCGGTTACTTTCACCGTGAAGTCCACCGCAGGCCCGGCCGTCGTCGGCGTACCGGAGATCACGCCGGTGCTGCCGGCGAGCGACAATCCTGCCGGCAGCGCACCGGAGCTGACGCTCCAGGTGTAGGGAGACACGCCTCCGGTTGCCGCCAGGGTCTGCGAATAGCTGACGTTGACCGTCCCCGCAGGAAGCGACGCCGTGGTCACCGTCAATGCGGGGTTAATCGTGATGCTCAGGTTCTGCGTGGCGGTGTTGTTGTCCGAGTCGGTTACCTTCACCGTGAAGATCGATAACCCGGCTACCGTCGGCGTGCCGGAGATAGTGCCGGTGCTGCCGGCGAGCAACAATCCTACCGGCAGCGCACCCGAGCTGATGCTCCAGGTGTACGGCGACACGCCTCCGGCCGCGGTCAAACTCTGCGAATATTCGGAACCGGCCGCTCCCTGGGGAAGCGATGTCGTGGTCACGGACAAGACC